>NZ_DCNR01000018.1:40183-51346 GCF_002322065.1 Dermacoccus sp. UBA1591
CGGGCATGTCAGACGTGCTCCGGTGGACACGCGGCGGCGTGGGCCGTCACAGTGGGCGGGTGAGTGAACCCGAGCGCACCCCGGACGGTCGCTACATCGTCGTGAACGGTCGACGCTGGCGCGCGTCCGACCCCGGCATCCCGCCGAAGCTGCGGCAAGAACTCGTCGACGAACTGATGGCCGCCCGTCGCCTCGTGCGCACGGACGCCGAGCACGCCCGACCGCGCGTGCAGGAGGCCAAGATCGCTCTCGGCGAGCGGGGCTACGAATGGTGGACTACTCCGTCCGACGACGAACGCGACGTCCGCATCGAAGCGACGATCCGCGCGCTGCTGCGTCATCGCGCCGGCAAGAGCATCTGCCCCAGCGACGTCGCGCGCGTGGTCAGCAGCGGCGCGCACACTGACATCCATGGCGACGGTATTTCGAAGGCGAGTGGCCACGAGACGGCGACCCAAGTCGGAGGCGAGTCGACCACCACCGGGGGCAGCGATGCGACGAACGGCGATGACGGGTGGCGCGACCTCATGCCCGCCGTCCGCGCCGTGGCGCATCGAATGCGAGCGGCCGGCGAGGTGCTCGTCACCCAGAAGGGCAAGGCCGTCGACGAGACAGCTCGCGGGCCCGTCAGGATCATCTTTGCCGACGGTGGCGCTGACGATGACATTCGTGGTGACGCTGGGGAGCGCCCCTCGTCGTGATGTTCCCCGACATCGCGTCGCTGCCGACGCGATGTCGGGCGAAAAGCGCTGACGCTCAGTCTGACGACGGGGCGTATCGCTCGAGATCCGCCGCGACCGTCCCCCGACGCCACCCTGAGTGCCAGCCTGGCACCACAGGTTGACATCCACCGTAGATCGCAGCGGGGGGACACCCACGTCAAGGGCGTCGGGCGGCCGATCTCACTACACGACGTGCGGCAGGACGAACAGCATGAGCATCGACCACGTCAGGTGCGTGACGATCGGCCCCGCGAGCGAGCCCGACTGCTGACGCAGCACGGCGACGACGAAGCCGAGCATCGCCGCGGCGAGTGCGAGCAGCGGAATGCCGGTCAGGGCCGTGACGGCGGTGTAAGCGACGGTCGTCCACAGCACGCGCTTCCTCGGCGACAGCACGCGCCAGAGCCCGCCTCGGTAGAACACCTCCTCGGCGATGCCGTTGACGGCCGTCGTCAGTGCGACGATCGGCAGGCTGCCCTTGCGGGCATGGTCGAGCAGGTGCGAGACGGGGTCGCGCAGCGCCGGGATGAAGCGCACGAGAAACGCGCCGACGACGAACAACAGCGCCAACGCGATGCCGATGCCGAACGCCTCGAGCAGTTCGCGTCCGTCAGCGCGCCAGCGCAGCCTGGTCGCGCCGACCCGGCCGGCCGCGAAGATCCCCGCTCCGTAGATGACGGCGACGAGGAACGTCGCCGGGTAGAACAGGGCCTGCCCCGGCTCGAGATTGAGCGACCACGACAGTGCGACGGCGGCCGCGACGCCCGTCGCGCCGATGATGACCCGCGTCGCCCCGAGACGATGCTCGGGCACGGGATCGGTTGCGGCGTCACGTAGTTCGACGTCGCGTGCCCCTGCGAGCGCGGCGCCGAAGACGTGGCGAGGTGAGCGGTGCGATGTCGCCATCAGCGTCCCGGGTTGCGACGGGCGATGACCGCGCTGAGGACGGTGGCGAACCCCGTCCACGCCGCGTACGGCGCGAGCACGACGCCCTTCTCCGGCGAGGCCTTGTGCGCGCGGCGCACGAGGTCGGCCGAGCTGGCGGCGAGCACCGCAGCCTCCAGCACCGCCGGACGCAGCTTCTTCGCGGCGAAGAACGTGCCGTTCCAGCCGACGTTGAGGGCCAGGTTCGCGGCGAGCGCCGCGATGTACGCCCGCTGTTCCTTGGTGCGGCCCGTCTCGGCGAGGTCGGCGATCGTCAGGCTCGAGATGAGCGCGAGGTCGGTGTAGAGCGCGCTCCACACGATCGGGAACGCGGCGGGCGGCGGCTGGATCGCAGGCTTGCGCAGCGTGCGGTACCACGCCGACTTCGGGTCGGTCAGCAGCGAGCCGGCGACGGCGGTCGCGGCGACGGCGGCGGACGTCAGCCCGAGCGTGCGTACCCAGCGCGTGGTGTCGAGGTCCTTCACGGCCGCGCGCACGGCATCCTCGAACGTCGTGTGACCGCCCGGAGGTGCGCCGACGAGGTCGTCGAGGTCGCGTTCGTGGACGACGGTGTCGTGCTGCAGGCTGCCGATGAGCGGCGCCGCCAGGCTGCTGGAGACGGGCGTCACGAGGCCGATCCAGTGCCCGGCGAGTCCGGCCGTCGTCACCGGCGCGGTGCCGACGATGCGCGGCAGCCAGCGCTTCGTCGCCTTCGCGTAGCGCTTCATCATGTCGCCGTACGGCATCGGTTCGGGGCCGCCGATGTCGAAGGTGCGGCTGACGTCGGCGGGCAGGTCGGCGGCACCGACGAGATAGTGCACGGCGTCGGCGACGGCGATCGGTTGGATGCGGTTCTTGATCCACTTCGGCGCGATCGCGCCGGGCAGGCGCTCGCTGAGGTTGCGCAGCATGATGAACGACGACGACTCGTCACCGATGACGACGCCCGCCTGCAGCGCCGCCGTCGGAACGCCGGAGTCGATGAGCACGTGGCCCACCTCGACGCGCGAGCGCAGGTGGTCGGACAACTGCTCGACGTCCTCGTCGTCCGGGTGCAGGCCACCGAGGTAGACGATGCGCGAGACGCCGGCGTCGCGGGCGGCGTCGGCGAACGTCGAGGCCATCTCCTTCTCCTCGGAGACGAAGTCGTCGGACGTGCTCATCGAGTGCAGCAGGTACCAGGCGACGTCGACGTCCTGCATGGCGCGCGCGACGTCGGAGGCCTCGGACGCGTCACCCTCGACGACCTCGACGTGCTCGCCCCACGGCAGCGCACGCACCTTCTTCTCGCTGCGGCTGAGCACGCGCACGCGCCATCCCCGCTCGACGAGTTCAGCGGCCACCTGGCCGCCGACGTATCCGGTGGCCCCGGTGACGAGGGCGAGGCGAGAGGTCATGAAGTCCATCCGTTTCATCGAGGAATGCGCGTGGATCACGTTGGAATTTCAGGATAGTCGTACCTGACGTCGGCGTCAGCGGCGCCGGTCACAGCGGGGTTGCTCAGCGCGGGCGTCAGCTGCGCCGCTCATGCGGGCGCACCTGAGCGCCGCGGTGCGTGGGGAACGGTTCGCCGTCATTCCAGCCTGCCGGCGCCCACGAGGGGGCCGGGCGGCTGCGGCCTACACTCCTCGACGTGTCCGAACCTCAGGGCGAGCCCTCGTACCCGCCGCTCCGAGCCGAGCGCCGCTCGGCTCGGCGCGAGCGTTCGGCGGCGGCATTGCTCGTCCTCGGGCTCGTGCTGTGCGTGGGCGCGTACGTCGCGGCGGTGCATGCTCGGGGCGCGTCTTTCTCCTGGCGGCGCGCGATGATCAGCGACCTCGGACGCACGATCTGCCGCGACTGGCACGGATTCTGGGTCTGCTCGCCGCGCGCCGACCTCTTCAACGTCGCCGTCGGCGTCGCAGGAGCCTGCATCCTGACGGCGGGGGTTCTGACGCACGATCGACTCGGACGATTGCTGACGGCGGCGCTCGTCTGCCTCGGCGTCGGACTCGTGTGGGTCGCGGTCTTTCCCGCTGACGGAGCCATCGGGGTGCACATGGTGGGCGGCGTGCTCGCTCTGCCGGCGCCGTCCGTCCTGTTGCTCGCACATGGGCTGGTGGGGGTGCGGTCGGCCGACTCACGAGGGGATCACGATCGGTTCGCGAGCGAGCGCGAGCCCCGTCACACGCTGACGCGCGTGCTCGGGGCGCTGGGTGCCGTGTCGTCGCTCATGAGTCTCGACCACGTCATGCCGGCGCCGGCACCCATCCCGCGCGGGGTGGCGGAGGGCGTCTCGCTGCTGGCGCTCGCAGTTGCTCTCGTCGTCGTGGCGTTCGACCTGCTGCGACGCCCGCGCGACATCACCGCACCCTGACACACCCCGCCTCCCTCGATGTTGCCCGGGTCTCACGGCGCCCGCGCCCCAAGAAGTGGGCAACATCGCGGCCTTGGACGTGCCGCGCCACACGAGGAGTAGGGGAGTGCGCCTCAACCGCCGAGGCGGCGCAACGTCGGCCAGACGGCGCCCCATCCTCCTCGCGGGTCGGAACATCGCAGCATCGTCGTGCCGTCGAGGCCGAACGGGTCGTGCGGCGCGATGAGCCGCCCAGCGGGGTCGCAGCGCGTGAACGCCGCACGGATGCGGTGCTCGTCCCCACCGACGGCGAGGACGTCATGCGTGCCCCCGTCGCTGCGTGGCGGCCCGAGGCTCCAGAGCGCGTTGTGCCACGAGGCGACGTCGGCACGCGGCACCCCGAGCGCAGGGCCGTACTGATGTGCAGCTCCGGAGAGGGCATACGAATCGGTGACGATGGCCGCGCCCGTCGGACGGGCTGTCGCCATCTGGGCGGCGAGTGACGGCCAGTCGGTCTGGTCGCGCTGCATGGGGTCGAGGGCGGAGACGATGGAGAACGCCGGTGACGAAACGGGCGCGATCGGTAGGCAGATGAGGGCTGCGACGACGGCGTTCGACGTCACGAGGATGGGCGCGCGTCGCCACACGTGCTCCTCGTCCGCAGCCGCCCGCGCCCAGCCGACCGCGACAAGCGGCAAGAACACCGCGACCGCGTAGTAGGGCTGCGCAGGGGAGACGAGCGCGAACACAAGAACGATCGCGGCCATGACGGCGAACACCGGCCCGGTGCGCTGTTGTGGTGGGTCCGGGGCGATGCGGCCGGCGTGACCGTCGTCGGTGGAGAAAGGATCGTTCGTGACGCCGCCGAACGCCTTGACGCGGGCGTCGTCAGCGGGACCGCTGCGCCAGCCGCCCGCCTCGACGTGTCGACCGTCGTCGTCGCCGCCGTCAGCTCCGGGGTGGGCGGCGCGACGACTTCCCGGGCGCCACCACAACCCCCGCCACGCGACCTGCACGAACGGCGGTCCGACGAACACGACGAGCAGCGGCACGACGAGCCATCGGTTGAGCGCGCCATGGCGAGCGACGAGGTCGGCCGAGACGTCGAGCATCGGCACGCCGTGAACGATCTGCGCCCCCACCTGGAACCCGCCGAGCGCGACGAGCAACGCGGCGCCGCACCAGGCGTCACGGGTGCGCAGTACCCACCGGGCGCACGTGGCGAGCGCGACGAAGGCCGCCGCGACGAGCACGAGGACGAGGAGCTTGTTCCAGCACGCCACCCCAGCCGCCGCGCCGGCCCACGTCAGCGCATGGCGACGCCCCGTCAGCGCAGCGACGACACCGAGCACGACGAGCTGCCACGCGAGCAGATCGAGGCTCGCCGTCAGCATGACGTGCCCCATGAGCAGCGGATAGACGGTGAACGCATGCGCCCACGCGGCGATGCGCTGCACCCTCACATCAGCGCCGAGAAGCCGCGGAAACAGCCCCGCGACGAGCGCGCCCGCCCCCGCCGCGAGCGCGGCCGGCAGCCGTTGCACCCACACCGCGTCACTCACCGACGCCGCTGCGTGCGCGAGCCAGACGGTGAGCGGCGGCTGATCGTCGTACCACCACGCGGGCGGCAACATGCGAAAGTACAGCTCGTCGCCGTGAAAACCGTGGCGCGAAGCCGTCGCGAGCAGCACGATCATGACAGCCAGCGCTGCCGGAGCACCGGGGCGCCGCCACGGCTGCGCCTCGACGAACCGCGCCGACACACGCCACCTCGATGAACTCGACGCGGACAGCGTCACGTCATGCCCCGCCGACGAACTGTTCGATGGCGGCGACGGCCACGCCCGCGCCGTCCTCGGTCGCCACCTGACGTCCGAGATCCGCTGCACGCTCGCGCATTTCAGCACTCATCGCTGCGCGCAGCCGACGCGTCAGCAACCCCGCGGTGAGCAATCGACGCGGCAGCGGCGCGGGTGCGGCGTCGAGCGTGTGGAGGCGGTGCGCCCAGTGGTACTGGTCGGCGAAGTGCGGGACGACGACGCTGGGCGCGCCCGCGGCGAGCGCGGTACCCGTCGTCCCCGACCCGCCGTGGTGGACGACGGCGCGCACCTGCGCGAACAGCGCGTGGTGCGGCTCGTCACCGATGCCGACGACGACGCCATCCGCCTCGCGCGGCGCACCGTCGAGCTGGACGAGCGCACGCACGCCGAGTCTCCGGCACGCCTCGGTGACGACGTCGACGACGCGGCCCGGTGAGTTCTGGTGCATCGAGCCGAACCCGACGGCGATCCACTCGTCACCGGAGGCGAGCAGCGCCCGGGTGCGCTCCGACAAGCCCTCGTGCGGCGCCTCGCGCCACCACCCCGTGACGACAGTGCGGGAGTCGTCCACCGGGTCGGCGAGCAGCGGGCTGTACGCGTGCAGCGAGCCAAGAGTCGCCGTCGTCAGGCCCGTGGGGTGGGCGGCGCGCAGGTCGAGTCGGCCGTCGGCCCATCCGCCGTCGACGCCCGCGAAGTACGGTTCGACGCGCCGCAGCGCTCCACGCGCGCGACGCCGCACACCGGTGGGCAGCGTCCACGCGTACGGCAGCAGCGGCATCGGCCCGTCGAGCCTGTCGAACTCGGGCCACAGGTGCGCGCGGACGACGGGGACGTCGGCGCGCATCGCCTCGTCGACGGCGGCGATCGCGAAGCTCGAGGCGACGAGGACGTCGGCGCCCGCGAGCGCCTCACGCGTGGTCGGCCCGAACGACTGCAGGAACTCGGCGAACACGTTGCGCGTGCGGTTGAGCGCGCGCAGATCACCACGCCGCAGTGCGGTGCCCGCCGGGCCGGCGAGGAGGGCACCCGGATCGCTCGCCACCGTCACGACGCGCGGGCCGTCCGGCATGACGTGCGCGAGCGACGCGTGGGTGACGACGGTGACGTCGTGCCCACGGGCGACGAGACGCGCGGCGAGCACCCCGAACGGGACGGCGTCGCCGCGGCTGCCGGCGGCGGCGATGACGACCCTCATGCAGCCCGCTCCGACGGGTGAACGCACGGGGTTTCGGTGCTCGCGTCGCGTTCGCGCGGGCGTCGGAATCGCATGGCACACCTTCGAATAGCCGGACGGGTGCCCTCATCGTAGTGCCGCCACGACGGCACGAACGGGCCCGCAGAGTCGCCGCGGCACGGTCGCAAACGCCAACCCCCATGGTCGAATTCCGTGATTTTCCAACGCCTCCGGGGCGCTCGCATCGGCGCGTCGGCGGCTATGCTCATGGTTCGGACCCGCGGGCAGGTCACCCTCACCTGCGACCGGCCGATGGACGTTCACACCCCGTCACCCGTGGAGGCACTCGTGACAGACCCCGAGGCCCTCCTCACGCATGGCTACCGCCAGGCGCGCGACATCACCCGCATGCACGGCACGACGTACTACTGGGGGACGCTGTTCCTGCCGCCGCAGCAGCGCCGCGACGTCTACGGCCTGTACGCCCTGTGCCGCCTGGCCGACGACATCGTCGACGAGCCCGACAAGGCCACCGGGCACGGCCTCGACGCATCGTTGCCGCCGGGGGAGCGTCTCGCGCAGTTCGAACAGCGCTTCCAGGCCGACCTCGCCGCGGGGCGCAGCGACGACCCGTTGTTCGCCGCCATCGTCGACACCGCCCGGCGTCTCGACCTCGATTCCGGTTGCTACGACCGCTTCTTCGGCGCCATGCAGCTCGATCTCGTCCGCACGTCGTGGGCGTCGTGGCCTCAGCTGCGCGACGAGTACATGGAGGGCTCGGCCGCCGTCATCGGCGAGATGATGCTGCCTGTGCTGCGCCCGCGCTCGCGGGAGGCCGCGTTCGCTCCGGCCCGCGCGCTGGGGCTCGCGTTCCAGCTGACGAACTTCCTGCGCGATGTCGGCGAAGACCTCGAACGCGGTCGCGTCTACCTGCCCGCCGACGAACTCGCCGCGCACGGCGCCGACCCGTGGCTGCGCCGCGTCACCCCGCAGTGGCGCGCGTTCATGGCCGAGCAGATCGCCCGAAACCGCGCGCTGTTCCACGACGCCGAAGCCGGTCTGCCGCACCTGCCGGCCTCGTCGCGACGGTGCGTCGGCGCGGCGCTCGCGATGTACTCACGCATCCTGTGCCTCATCGAGGCGGCCGACTACGACGTGTTCAGCACGCGCCACCGAGTCTCCGCAGCACGCAAGAGCGCCATCGCGGGAGCCGTCGTCGTCACCGGACGCGCCCGAACTGCGGCGCCGGTCGCGCCCTCGTCATCGGCCGTGGCGAACGAGCCGGCCGTGACGTCATCCGCGTCATGAGCGAGGCGCACCCGACGATGGAGACCGGCTCGACCCACCGCACCCCCTCGCCCACCGAAACTCGCCGAAGGAGCCGCAGATGAGACGCCCGCCCCGCAACCGCGCCGAACTGCGTGCCGAGATCGCGCGGCGCAACCCGATCCGACGCGTCCCGCAGCCGCCGGAGGAGCAGATTCGCTCGACGTGGCGTCAGGCCGCGGTGCCCCGCATCGAGCGGATGCTGGCGCGCGCCCTCGCCCAGGACGCGGGTGGCTGGCACGTCGCGGCGGCGAGCACGGACGTCGTCGCGGGGCGTTCGACGGTGCGCACGATCCTCGGACGCGAGATCGCGTTGTGGCGCGGCACCGACGGCTCGGCGCTCGCGGGGCCGGGCGCGTGCCCGCACATGGGTGCGCTGCTGGAGAACTGCCACACCGATGACGGCGACGTGCTGTGCCGCTGGCACGGGCTGCGGCTGCCGAGCGAGTGGCCGGGCGAATGGCTCACCTACCCCGCGCACGACGACGGCGTCCTGTTCTGGGTGCAGTTGCCCAGCGACGGCGAGACGCCGAGCGATGCGCCGGTGCTGCCCCCGCGCGCTCCACTCGACGAGGCGCTCGTCGCGGTCTACACGCGTGAAGCGCGCTGCGAGACGTCCGACGTCATCGCGAATCGCCTCGACCCGTGGCACGGGGCCTGGTTCCACCCATACGCGTTCAGCCACCTCGTCGTCGACGAGGACGCGAGCGATGACGACTGCCTCGTCACCGACGTGACGTTCCGCCTCAACCACACCTACGGCGTTCCGGTGCGCGCGGCGTTCACGTGCGCCGACAGCCGCACGATCACGATGACGATCATCGACGGCGAGGGCGTCGGCAGCACCGTCGAGACCCACGCGACGTGCGTGCAGCCGGCGAGCGCCGAGCAGCCGGCTCGCAGCGTCATTCACGAGGCGACGATCGCGCACTCCGAGCGCCCCGGTTTCCGTGCGGCGCGGGCATTCGCGCCGCTCATCCGCCCGCTCGTGCTGCGCACGCAGGGCCAGTTGTGGGTCGACGACCTCGAGTACGCGGAGCGTCGCTACGAACTGCGTTCGGGTTTCGCGAGGGACGGGCAGTCGTGACGGCGGCCGACGTCGTGGTGGGGTGGGCGACATGAGCCTGCCCGCGTCCTGGGATCCCTATCAGTACCTGCTGCTCATGGGTGGATGCCTGCTCATCACGCTGCCGCTCGAACTCGTCCTGCGCGCCCGCGTGTACTCACGCCCGCGACGGTTGCTCGCGGCGCTGCTGCCCGTCGTCGTGCTGTTCAGTGTGTGGGACATCGTCGGGATCGTGCGCGATCACTGGTCGTACTCGCCGCGCTTCACGTCGGGTTGGGATGTGCCGCTCACCCCGATGCCGATCGAGGAGCTCGTGTTCTTCGTCGTCATCCCGATCTGCGGGCTGCTGACGTACGGAGCCGTCGGGTTCTGCCTGCGCCTGCTCGCCGCGTGGCGCTCGAGCGGGAGCGCGAGAAGTGCTCTCGCCCGGGTCGATCCGCACGGTCGGGCGGGCGAGGGACGCCATGTGGCGGCTGATGGCTCGTCCGCGCGAGGCGATCATCGCCCGTCGAGGGAGGTGTGACGTGCCCGAGTACACCGTGCTGACCGTCGCGTCGATGATCGGCGTCGTCGCTCTCGAAGGGCGTTGGCGCACCGGCATCTTCACCTCGGCGCGCTACTGGTGCTCGATGGTCATCGTGTTCGCGTTCCAGATCCTCGTCGACGGCTGGCTGACGAAGCTGAGCGACCCGATCGTCCTCTACGGGCGCGATCAGTTCCTCGGCATCCGCTTTCCGTGGGACATCCCGATCGAGGACTTCGGGTTCGGCTTCTCGATGGTGACGCTGACGATCCTGCTGTGGGAACACCACGGCCGCCGCCGAAAGGAGAACGCACGATGAGCGCGACGATCGAGGCCTTCACGGCGGGGCTGCGACGGGTGCCGCCGTGGCGCCCCGGACGTGATGCGGCGGCCGAACGGCATGAGCCTGACGGTCGGGGTGGCCCTGCTGCGTCGAGGGTGGCGGACGCCGCGGCCCCCCACGTCGTCGTCGTGGGTGGTGGGATTGCCGGCATCAGCGCCGCCGTCGGGCTGGCCGAGCGCGGCGTGCGCGTCACGCTCATCGAGGCAGAAAGCAGCCTCGGTGGCCGAGTGCGCAGCTGGCCCGTCGACGTGCCGACCCCGGGCGCTGACGCGTCGGGCGCCCCGGACGATCGAGCGACGATGAGCCGCGGGTTTCACGCGTTCTTCCGCCAGTACTACAACCTGCGCGCGCTGCTGCGCCGCGTCGACCCGGGCCTCGAATGTCTGCGGCCCGTCGCGGACTACCCGCTGCGTCACGCGGACGGTACGCAGGATTCGTTCACGCAGATCGCGACGAGGCCGCCGCTCAACTTCCTGTCGTTCGTCGCCCGCAGCCCCTCGTTCGGTCTGCGCGACCTGTCGCGCGTCGACGCCGACCGCGCCCTCGACCTGCTCGACGTCGACTTCCCCGCCACGTATTCGCGCTACGACGGGGTGAGCGCCGCCGACGCCCTCGACGCGCTGCGATTCCCCGAGCGCATGCGCTCGCTCGCGCTCGAGGTGTTCGCACGCAGCTTCTTCGCCGACCCGCGCGACTTCTCCGCCGGCGAACTCGTCGCCATGTTTCACATGTACTTCCTCGGTTCCGGCGAGGGGCTGCTGTTCGACGTCAGCCGCGACGACTTCGACACGACGATGTGGCGACCGCTGCGCTCCTACCTCGAAGACCTCGGCGCGCACGTCGTGACGGGTTGTCGCGTCGAGTCGATCGAGCGCGACGGCGAGGGTTTCCGTGTCAGCGCCGGCGCGGCTGCTGCGGGTGCGGCGGGTA
>NZ_DCNR01000018.1:51549-64331 GCF_002322065.1 Dermacoccus sp. UBA1591
CGTGACGTGCTGCAGCGTCTCGTCGACGGCACCGACCTCGGCGACGAGGCCTGGCGTGCGTCCGTGCTGACCGGGGAGATGGCGCCTCGTTTCATCGTGCAGCGACTGTGGTTCGACCGCCCCGTCGCGGCGGGCAGCGCGCCGTTCGTCGGCACGGCCGCGTACGGCCATCTCGACAACGTCTCGCTCGTCCACGACCTCGAGGACGGCGCCGCGCAGTGGGCCGAGCGGTGCGGCGGCAGCGTCGTCGAACTGCATGCTTACGCGGTGCCCGACGACGTCACCGATGACGAAGTGCTCGCCGACCTACGGCATCAGCTCGAGCGCCTGCACCCTGAGCTCACCGGGTGCGAGCCGGTGCACGAGGAGGTGCTCGTCGAGGCCGACTGCCCCCTCGCCGGTACGGACGAGTGGGCCGCGCGCCCGGGCGTCGTCACGCCGCAGCCGAAGCTCGTCCTCGCCGGTGACGGCGTGCGCTGCGAGCTGCCCGTCGCGCTCATGGAGCGGGCGGCGACGACCGGTTTCCAGGCCGCGAACGCGTTGCTGCGCCACTGGGGGTTGCCCGGGCACGAGCTGTGGAGCGTGCCGACGCGGGCGCGGTTCCCGCGCTCGCTGCGCGCCGCCCGTGCGGCGCTGCGCCTGCGCGAGCGTGGCCTCGCGACGGTAGGTCGCGATTCGTCAGGGCGTGGCCGATGAGCGGACGGCAGGACGACATCGCCCTCGACGCCGGACGTTTCGGGCGCGAAGGACTCGGGCTCGAGCGGCGCGCCGCGGGACGCTGCGACACCGAGAGTCGAGATGGAGGACGCCGCAGCGACGCGTGCCGTCTCACCGATGCCGCCAGCTTTCTCGACGCCGTGCAGGCGCGCTTGGCCGAGAGCCTTGCCTTCGCGGCCGACGCCGGCGGTGTGGTGACGGCCGGACTGCCCTCGTCAGCGCTGGTCGAGGCATCGTCGCTCGAGATGCTCGTGCGTGATCTTCTCGCAGCCGGCGGCAAACTCGTGCGGCCCCGGCTCGTCCGCCTCGGGTACCTCGCGGCGCGCGAGTGCACCAACCCCGACGACGACCCCGCGACCACCGACGCTGTCGTTCGCGTCGCTGCGGCGTTCGAGTTGTTGCACCTGTTCGGGTTGCTGCAGGACGACGTCATGGATGCCTCCGACACGCGACGCGGCGCTCCGACCGCGCACCGCCAGGTGAGAGCCGCCGCAGCTCAGCCCGACGGCCCCGACGCTGCGCGCCTCGGCGACAGCGTCGCCGTCCTCGCCGGTGATCTCGCGTTCGCGCTCGCGAACCGCCTCGTCCGCGCTCTGCCGGAGCACGTGGCCGACGCGTGGGATGCAGCGGTCGTCGAGCTCGTCACCGGGCAGCGGCTCGACCTCGTCTTCGCCGCCGAGGCACGCCTCGACGAGGTGAGCACACGCCGCGTCGCGCATGCCAAGTCGGGCGCGTACACGGTGCAGCGCCCCCTCGAGATCGGCGCGTTGCTCGCCGGCGAGAGCGCGCCACCGGCGTGGCTGAGCCGATTCGGCGCCGCGCTCGGTGAGGCGTTCGCGCTCGCCGACGACATCATCGGCCTGTGGGGCGAACCCGCCGTCACGGGCAAACCGGCGGGCGAGGATCTGCGCGAACGCAAGCCGACGACCGTCCTCGGCCTCGCCGACTCGGCCCTCGACGGCGAGCTGACGCGACGCCTGGCGCCGGGTCGCGAACCACTCGACGAGGCCGAGACACACACCTGGTTGCAGCGCCTCGACGCGGCGGGCGTGCGCGCGCAGGCCGTCGCCCGCATCGCCGATCGCCACGCTGATGCCCTCGATGCTCTCGCGGCGCTGCCGCAGGGCGCGGTGCGTGACGAACTCACGCGTTTCGCCGACGAACTGGCGGTGCGCGATGCGTGAACGTCGTCAGGATCATCCAGCACCTCACGCCGACGACTCGAAAGAAGCACCCCCGATGCGCGAGACGCCGATGATCGACGCGCCCGGCAAGCCAGCGGAAGCGACGTTCGGTGCCGCGCCCGCCGCTCCTACTACGGGTGTGCCGGCCGCGACCGACGACGTCGTCGTCCTGCTCGACGATGACGGCGCCGCGATCGGCACGTGCCCGCGCGCCGAGGTGCACACCCGTGACACGCCGCTGCATCGCGCCTTCTCGAGCTACCTGCTCGACGACGCGGGTCGCCTGCTGCTCACCCGTCGCGCGCTGACGAAGGTCGCGTGGCCGGGTGTGTGGACGAACACCTGTTGCGGGCATCCGCGCCCCGACGAACCCACGCAGGACGCGGTGAGCCGGCGCGTGCGTGAAGAGCTCGGGCTGGATGTGACGCAGTTGCGCGTCGTCCTGCCGAGCTACCGTTACCGCGCGGTCGACGCGTCCGGCATCGTCGAGCACGAGATCTGCCCGGTGCTGGTGGGGCGCATCGACCCGGCGCAGCTCGAACCGCACCCCGACGAGGCATGCGAGTGGGCCTGGGTCGCCTGGCCCGACGCGGTCCACCTCGCGCGTCGCACTCCGGCGCTGCTCAGCCCGTGGGCAGCCGAGCAGATCGTGCTGCTCGCCGAGCAGCTGGGGGAGAACGGCCTCTCGCCGCTCGCGCTCCCGCACGATGAGACCGCGCACGAGCACACGCAGCACGAAGAACACGAACCCCTCGATGAGAAGGATCTCGCATGAGTCGCGTCGTCGTCATCGGAGCCGGCCTCGCCGGCCTGGCCGCAGCCTGTCATCTGCGCGGCGCCGGGCACGACGTCGTCATCGTCGAGAAGCAGGCGCAGGCGGGTGGGCGCGGTATCCGCCTCGAGCGGGACGGGTTCACGTTCGACACCGGCCCGACCGTCCTGACGATGATCGACCTCGTCGACGAAGCCCTCGCGCAGATCGGCGTGGGCGTGCACGATGTGCTCGACCTGACGCTGCTCGACCCCGCCTACCGCGCCTGCTACGCGGACGGTTCGACGATCTTCGTCCGCCACGGCCACGAGGCGATGCGCGAGGAGATCGCGCGCGAGTGCGGCGCGAAGGACGCAGCGGCGTTCGACGACTTCGTCGCGTGGCTGCGGCGGCTCTACGAGGTCGAGATGCCGCACTTCATCGACGCGAACTTCGACTCACCCCTCGACCTGCTACGCAACCCGGCTGCAGCCGCGCGGCTCGTGAGGCTCGGCGGGTTCCGTCACCTCGGGCCCGTCATCCGCGAGCGCTTCGACGACGAACGCCTGCACCGCATCTTCTCGTTCCAGGCGATGTATGCAGGTCTCGCGCCGGAGAAGGCGCTCGCGCTGTACGCCGTCATCACGTACATGGACTCGATCGAGGGTGTCTGGTTCCCGGCCGGCGGCATGCGCGAGGTGCCCGAGGCGATGGCGCGTGCGCTCGGGCGCACAGGCGTCGAACAGCGCTACGACACGACGGTGACGCGCATCCTCACCCGCGCTGACGGCGCCGTCGCCGGGGTCGAGATGTCCGGCCCGAGTGGTGACGAGCACCTGCCGTGTGACGCGATCGTCTGCACGACCGACCTGCCCATCGCCTACCGCACGCTGCTCGACGACCTCGAACCGCCGGCCGTCCTGAAGCGTGCGACGTACTCGCCGTCCGCGGTCGTCTGGCACCTCGGGGTCGAGGGTGTGCCGAGCGACGCCGCGCACCACAACATCCACTTCGGCACGGCGTGGGAGGAGTCGTTCGACGATCTGCTCGTGCGCGGCACGCGGATGCAGGACCCGTCGCGGCTCGTCACCATTCCGTCTCGTGACGACGCCACCGCCGCGCCGGAGGGTTGTTCGACGTTGTACGTCCTCGAGCCCGCACCCAACCTCGACGTCGGGCGTGTCGACTGGGCGGCCGAGCGGCCGCGCATGAAGGAGGAACTGCTCGCTTTCCTCGATGACGCCGGCTACCCGACGACGATCGTCACCGACGAGTTCGTCGATCCCACCGACTGGCAGGCGCAGGGTATGGCCGCGGGAACGCCGTTCGCGCTCAGCCACACGTTCCTGCAGACCGGCCCGTTCCGCCCGCCGAACGTCGAACGCCGCCGCCCCGGCGTATTCTTCGCCGGTTCCGGCACCGTGCCGGGTGTCGGCGTGCCGATGGTGCTCGTCAGCGGCAAGCTCGCCGCGGCGCGCGTCGAGGCCTACGTCGGGCGCTGACGGCTCGACGCTCAGGCGTCTCAGGGCGCCGGCACGAGGACGCGCAGGGCGTCGGGCAGCGCACGGAACGTCGTCGGCGACGCCTCGAGCAGGTCGCCGTCGGCATAGACATCCCCGACGTGGGGCGTGATGACGCGGATCTCGCGTCCGCGCAGCGCTCGAACACGTACCCCGTCGACATGGGTGCCGCGAAACAGGCGCGGCAGCATCGCCGGGTAGTGCCAGCGTGGGATGTCGGTGACCACGGTGACGTCGAGCAACCCGTCGCTCATCGACGCGTCGGGGTTGACGCGCATCCCGGCGCCGAATCGCCCCGAGTTGCCGATCGCGACGTTCCACCCGGTGAACTCGTGCGTCACCCCGTCGACGACGAGCGTCAACGGTCGCGGCCGCGCGTGCACGAGCGTTCGAGCGCCGCCGTAGGCGTAGACGAGCGAACTCGGCACCGCGCGCGGAGCGTCGTTGGCGTACGTGTTCGCCATCGAGTCGTAGCCGAGCGTCGCCACGCCGAGGAAGACCGTGGCGGTCGACGGGTCGCCGTCGCCGGCCAGTCCGACGTCGAGGCGGCGTTCGCGCGCTACGGCGAGCAGCTGCGCGGCGCGTCGCACGTCGCCCGGGCCCCCGAGCGCGCGGACGAGGTCGTGCCCACGCCCCGCGGGCAACGGCGCCATGAGGCAGCCGCTGACGACGGCGCCCGCGGCCACCCGCCCGTAGAGCCCGTCGCCGCCGAGCGTGACGAGCAGGTCGTCGACGCTCGCGTCGGCGGCGACCTGCGACGCGTGGTCCGCGGACCGCGTGACCACGACGTCGACGCGCCAACCGTGCGCGCGCAGGATGTCCGTCACCGGATCGATCATGCGCAGCGTCGCACCCTTGCGCGCAGCCGGGTTGACGACCAGGGTGACGGGCCGCGTCATGACGCCCCGGCCTCGCACGCGTCGGGGGCGTCGTCGACCGGCGGAACGAGCTTGCCGGGGTTGAGGATTCCGGCCGGGTCGAGCTCGTTCTTCACCGCGCGCAGGATGCGCGCGCCGAGCTCGCCCATCTCGTCAGCGGCCCAGGCGCGGTGGTCGGTGCCGACGGCGTGGTGGTGCGTGATCGTGCCACCGTGTGCCGCGATGACGTCGCTCGCGGCCGTCTTGACGCGGCGCCACTGGGCGAGCGGGTCGCTCTCCTCGCGGCAGAAGAACGTGTAGTAGAGCGAGGCGCCGCCGTCGTAGAGGTGCGAGACGTGGCACTGGACGACGGCGTGCGGGCCGATCTCGGCGCTGATCGCATCGCGCACCGCGCGGTAGAGCGTCGGCAGGTTCGCCCACGTCGTCGCCGTCTCGAGCGTCTCGACGAAGATGCCGCGATCCATGAGGTGGTCGCGCTGGTAGGGCCCGCGGAAGCGGTGGCTGATCCAGTGCTCGGCGATCGACGCGGGCGCACGTCGCGCACCCGACGCGCGCAGCACGCGGTGCGCCTGTCGCCGGCGCCGACGCAGGGTGGTGCGGTCGGTGTCCTCCCAGCGCAGCACCCCGAGCGACGGCTCGCGGGCGCCGCGCGCGGCGAAGGTCGCCATCGCCGCGAGCCCTTGCGCCGACTGGGCCAGGATCGTGCGTGATTCCTCGCCGTCGGAGAGGCGGCTGACGTCCGGCATGACGCCGTGGCCGAGATCCTGCGCGAGCGCCCGGAACGCGTCGAACCCGTCGGTGAACGAGTCGAACGCCCAGGTCTCGTAAGCGAACTCGGTCGGTCCCTCGTGCAGCTGCAGCGTCATCTCGGTGATGACGCCGAGCGTGCCCTCGCTGCCGATGAGCACGTCGATGAGCTTCGGCCCGGCGGCCGTCGCCGAGCTGGGAGTCCGCCCGCCCAGCGTCAGCTCGCCCTCGGGCGTGGCGAGGGTGACGGCGACGACGTTCTGCTCGAACCGTCCGTACCCGGAGGACGCCTGCCCGGAGCTGCGCGTCACGAGATATCCGCCGAGCGTTGCCTGTTCGTAGCTCTGCGGGAAGTGTCCGAGCGTGAGTCCGCGCGGACGCAGCACGGCTTCGAGCTGGGCGCCGCGCAGCCCGGGCTGGAGCGTCGCGGTGCGCGACGTCTCGTCGATGCTGACAACGGCGTCGAGGCGCCGTAGGTCGAGACTGATGACGCTCGCGAACCGACCGCGCACGGGGTCGACACCGCCGACGACGCTCGTGCCACCGCCGAACGGGACGACGGCGATCTCACGCTGCGCGGCGAGGCGCAGCACCTCGACGACCTCGCTGCCGTCGGCGGGAAACACGACCGCGTCCGGCGCGTGACTGCCGTCGCCGGTGCGCAGCCGGTACAGATCGGGGTAGCTCTTGCCCCCGGCGTGCTCGATGCGCTCGCGTCGTTCGACGCTGACGTGCGCGTCGCCGACGAGTGTGCGCAGGGCGGCGAGGTCGTCGTCGTCGAGGGTGGAGGCGGGCAGCTCGACGTCGTCGAGCGCGACGGGCGGAGTGTCCTGCTCAGCCGGTTCGATGCCCCTGGCGAGCTTCAACCCGCGCCAGACGAGCGGGGAGAGTTCTTTCTTGAGCTGCGGGTCTCCCCAGCCGTGCCACACCGAGCGCGGGGCGGTCTCGACGAGGTTCGCGTCATCCTTCATGTCTCCATCATGCCGTGCGTGAGACACTGACTCACGATTTGTCTCAATGTTTCATCGTTTCGACGGGCCAATCGTGGCGGCGACCGCACAGCGAGGAGGACGCATGACGCAGGACGATGCAATCCTGGCCGCAGTGCGGGCGGAGGTCATCGCCTACGGTTTTCGCCGCGCGACGATGACGTCGGTGGCCCGCCGCGCAGGCATGAGTCGGGCCACCCTCTACCGACGTGGCGCGACGCTCGACGACCTCGTGCGCGAGGCCCTCGTCGCCGACTTCGCCGCCGCCGCAAGCGACGCGCTGCCCCAGGTTCCCGCGAACGAACCCGCGGGCGAACCCGCAAACGAACCAGCCGACGGCGAGGCGGGCGCCGTCACCCGCGACGTCATCGTCCGCGCCGCGATCACCACGCTCGAGGCGCTCTCGACGGAGTTCACGCAGGCGCTGATCGAGCACGACCCCGAACTGCTCCTGCCCTATCTCGTCGAACGCGTCGGGCGCAGCCAGCGCAGCATTCTCGACGCGTTGAGCGCCGCGATCGCCCTCGCGCAGCTCGATGGCTCGGTGCGCGATGCGCCGGCCGACGTCCTCGCGATGGGCGCGATGCAGGCGCTCATGCCCTACCTCGTCAGTCGTCGACCGCTCGAGCAGATCGCCCCTCGTCAGGTGTGGCTCGTCGAGGCGGCCCATCTGCTCGACAGGTACCTCGCGCCCAGCCCGGCAGCCTCTGACCACCGGACCACCCCCACGGAAGGCCGCTCCTGATGTCGACCGCCCCCTGCCACCCCGCCAGTGACCCCAGCGTGGGCAGCCTCAACCCCACCCAACGCGCTGCGGCACTGCACCGCCTCGCCCACGAGCGCTACGACGTCATCGTCGTCGGCGCCGGGGTGACGGGTGCCGGCGTGGCGCTCGACGCGGCGTCGCGCGGGCTGCGCACGGCGCTCGTCGAGCGCGTCGATCTGGCGGCAGGGACGAGTCGGTGGAGCAGCAAGCTCATCCATGGCGGCCTGCGCTATCTCGCAAAGGGTGACCTCGCCGTCGCCTACGAGTCGGCGCGCGAGCGTCATCACCTGATGACGAGCATCGCGCCGCATCTCGTGCGGCCGCTGCACACGGTGGTGCTCGACACCGGCATCGGTGAGGCGGCCGTCTCGAACCTCGGCATCACCCTCTCGGACGGGCTGCGCCGCGTCAGCCGCACGCCGTCGAATGTCCTCGCCGCGCCGCGCCGCATTCGGGTGCGTGACGTCGAGTCGCTCGTCCCTGGCGCAGTGCGCGGCCGCGCGGCGCTGCGCTACACCGACGGCCAGCTCGAGGACGACGCGCGCTTCGTGACGACCCTCGCGCGCACCGCCGCGGCGCACGGCGCCGACGTCGTGACGCGGTGTGCGGCGCGTCCGCTCGACTCTGAGTCCGTCGAGCTCACCGACGAGCTGACGGGGGAGTCGTTCGTCGCCCACGGCCACATCGTGCTCGCGACGGGGGTGTGGAGCGGCGAGCACGACGAGCGTCTCACCGTCACGCCCTCGCGTGGCTCGCACCTGGTCGTCCGGGCGAGCGCGGTGGGTGACCCTTCGGCGCAGCTCGTCGCACCGGTGCCCGGGCACTTTGGCCGCTACGTGTTCGCGATTCCGATCGCCGACGGGCTCGTCCTCATCGGGCTGACGGACGAGGCCGACCCGGACGCCGACCCGCTCGCGCCTTCCGTCCCGGACGAAGACGAGCAGTTCCTGCTCGCCACGATGAACGCCGTCCTGGCCCGTCCGCTGACGCGCGACGACGTCGTCGGGCGCTTCGCTGGTCTGCGACCGCTCGTGACGCGCGCCGACGCCTCGAGCGGGCAAGGCGCGACCGCCGACGCCTCGCGCAAGCACCTGCTCCTCGACGAGCCGGGCGCCCCGATCACCATCACGGGAGGAAAGTTCACGACGTATCGTCGCATGGCGCAGGACGCCGTCGACGCCGTCGCCCGGCGCGTCGGAGGCGTGATCGCATCGTGCCGAACGCGTGAGCTTCCGCTTCTCGGCGCAGCCCCGACTGACGTCCTCGCTCGCGTCGCGGCGCCCGAGCGGCTCGTGCGCCGCTACGGCACGTTGGCCCCGTCGGTGGCCGCGATCGCCGACGAATCGTCGTTCTACGCCGAGCGCGTCGTGCCCGGATCGTCGACGCTGGTCGCCGAGTTCGTCCACGCGGTGCGGCACGAGGGTGCCATGACGCTCGACGATCTCGTCGAGCGCCGCACGCGCCTGGCCTTCGTCGACGCAGACCTCGAGCCGGCTCGGGCCGTTGCGGCGGAGGTTCTGCGGCGCGAGATGGGTCTGGACACCTTCGCAGAACTCCCAGTCGTGCACCGCCGTGCCTGAACGTCCCTGACCGCCCTCGGCCAGTACCCTGAGGCCGGGAGGCCGATGCCGTGGCGTCCGACAACGTCGTCGCTCGGAGGTCGCATGCTGCTCGTCCTGCTGCTGGCTGTCGCCTCCAGTGCGTGTGCGGCGCTGTCGACGGTGTTCAAGCACCGCGCCGCACAGCATGCCGTGGAGCAGCCGGCGGCCGACGAGCGAGCAGACGGTGAGAAGCACCCCCGGCGCGGGTTGCGCGCCGCGGCAGTGGCCTGGGTCGCGAACCCGACGTTCGCCATCGCCATGGTGTTCGACGGGCTGTGCGTCGTCTTCCAGATCCTCGCCCTCAAGTACGGCAGCCTCTCGGTCGTGCAGCCGGTGCTGTGCATGTCGCTCGTCATCAGCCTCGGGCTCAACCACGTCATGCTGCGCACACGCCCGACACGTTCGGAGATCCTCCATTCGCTGACGCTCGTCGCCGGCCTCGTGATGTTCCTGCTCGTCTCCGACGCGATCTCCGCACACGGAGAGACGGCCATCGGTCGTCGCGTGCCCGCCATCATCCTCGCCGTCGTGGGCGGCCTGTTCGTCCTCGGCGCGGTGTTCGGCACGCGCTCGATGCGCCCGCGGATGCGTGCCCGGGCGCTCGCAGCGTCCGTCGCCATCGTCTACGCGACGACGGCCGGGTTGATGAAGTCGACGACGCAGATCTCACACCTCTTCGGTCTCGACGCGGTGCTGACGTCGTGGCAGCTGTGGGTGCTCATCGCGCTCGCTGCCTGTGGTCTGGCGCTCAACCAGGTGGCGTTCGCGGCGGCGCCTCTCAACGTCGTGCTGCCCGTCGTCGCCTCGCTCGATCCGCTGTTCAGCGTCCTCATCGGTGTCAGCGTCTACGGCGACCAACTGCGCGACACGCCCCTCGCCGTCGCCGGTGAGGTGGCCGGGCTCGCGCTGCTGCTGTACTCGGTCGCCAAGCTGAGCTCGGTGCGTGCCGCCCAGGGCGCGGCCGCCGAGGCCGAACTCGCGGCAGCGATGGACGGCGGCGCCACACCGCTGTCGATGCGCAACGAGTGACACCGGCGGCGCACACCTACCCGGCTCGATGCTCCGATGCGCGCTCGAGGTCCTGCTCGGGCTGGAAGTGACGCTCTCCGCCCACTGCTCCAGCTGCTGCGGGTCACCAACTGTTCACCTTCGCGGGACGCGTGGAATGAAGCCCGCGGGGCCGCTCGTGTTAGCGTGAGGGTGGTTGCTTTGCAGAACCCGGTTTTACCCCTGTTGTACATCACCTCAGGCGTTCACGGCATGCACATCAGCCTGAGCCTGCAAAAAGTGCAGGCTCAACGCAGAGAAACAGATTGAGGGATTTCCCATGGCACAGGGCACTGTGAAGTGGTTCAACGCTGAGAAGGGCTTCGGCTTCATCGAGCAGGACGGCGGCGGCGCCGACGTCTTCGTTCACTTCTCCGCCATCCAGACCAACGGCTACCGCTCGCTCGACGAGGGTCAGCGCGTCGAGTTCGAGATCACGCAGGGCGACAAGGGCCCGCAGGCCTCGAACGTCACGGCTGCCTGATCATCTGATCTCGTAGCGTTTTCGTACGAAGCCCCCAGCCGTTCGGCTGGGGGCTTCGTCGTGCGCCGACTCCGTCATGCTCGGGCGGGGCCCGTCACGCAGACGAGTGCGCCGCCCGTCCCTCGTGGGGTGGGCGGCGCAGCCGAGTCTGCGTTCAGTCGTGCGCACGATCAACAGGTGGCCGTGGTGTCGTCGATGGCCTGGTCGCTGCTCGACGAGCTGGTGCTCGCGCTGCTCGACGACGAGTTCGGGGCGGTCGACGACGAAGCGCTCGAGCTGGACTTCGGCTTCGGGGCCGGCGTCGAGCGATCCATGCCCTTCTTGATGAGGGCGCGCACCTTGTCGTAGTCGGGGTGGCTGTCGCTGATGACGGGGTAGGCGAGGTTGACGCTCTTCGTCTGGCCCTTCTTCATCGTGTTCGCGAGGTCGGCGAGGTCGGGCAGTTCGCTCTGCGGCAGGTCGAGCAGGATGTTCTCCTTGGCGACCTTCATGATCGAGGGGAACTGGTTGACCAGTGAGATGGGGTTGGTCTGGTCGATGAGTGCGTTGACCATGCAGCGCTGACGGCGCATGCGGTCGCCGTCGCCGGTCTCGACGCGGCTGCGTGAGTACCATAGGGCTTGCTGACCGTTCAGGTGTTGGCGTCCTTCGGGGATGCGGCCGGTGATCGAGCCGGGCACGATCGCGCCGCCCTCGATCTTGCCACCGATGGCGATGCCCCCGGGAGGGATCGTCATGTCGACGCCGCCCATGGCGTCGACGAGGTCCTGGAAGCCCTTGAGGTTGATGACGGTGGAGTAGTCGATCGGCATGCCGATGATCTCCTGCACGACGTCGCGCGTCGCGTTGAGGCCGGCGTACTGCTCACCGGGGAACAACTCCGGGTGCTGCGTGTCGGCTTCGCTCCACACCGCATCCATCCAACAGGGGTCGCCCGCACCACGTTCGGGGCAGTGGAAGCCGTTCGGGTAGAGCTTGTGCAGCGGGTTCGACTCGGGGAACGGGACGTAGTTCCAGTTGCGCGGGATGCTGATGAGGGTCGTGTCACCCGTGTGGGTGTCGATCGAGGCGACCATGAGCGAGTCCGTGCGGATGCCCGTGCGGTCGCTACCCGCGTCGGAACCGACGAGCATGAGGTTGACGCGGGCCTTCTTCTTGAACGCGTTCTCCTTGGTGGAGGCGGCGCCCTTGCCGTTCTTGATGAACATGGTGCCGAACGCGTCCTGCGTGACGGTGACGGTGCTGACGGCGCGCGCGAGCGGCATCGTCACGGCGAGGCACATGAGGGCGGTGAAGGCCTTGAACAGGATGTCGCCGCGGTGCGACCAGCCGTCGGTGTGCGTCGTGCGCGCGGTGAGAACGATCGACGTCAACCACAGCACGAGGGCAGCGGCCAGCGCGACGAGGGCGAGCTTGAGGCCGGTCGAGGTGAGGACGTTGGCGGCGCCGGTGAGGACGTTACCGCTCAGGAGGAAGATGCTGAGAGCGATGCCGGCGATGACGGCGATGAGCAGGAGGATGACGCCGACGGTGCGACGTTTCGTCCACATCAACCCGAGGCCGGGGACGAGGGTGCTCAGAAATGTCAACGACAGAGAGCGGCGTAGCGTCGCACGGCGGCGTTGACGCTCGCTCGAGCGGGTCACGTCGGACGGTGCGTGCGCACCGGATGGTTCGTGCTCCGCCTGCCTCGCCATCGTGGCCCTCTCTGTTGCGTGTGAGGGCACCGAAAGCTGCCCCTGACACTCCATCATGAGGGATGAAGGAGGAAATGTCTCAATCTGGTGACGAAGCTCGACGCCGGCCGAAGCCCAGGTGTGAGTCTCCTGTGTTGACGTGTCGGGGGGAGGCGGTTTGGTGTGGCGGGGCGGGTCGGATAACCTTTCAGGGCTGCAGCGAAAGCTGCGCGGAGGAGGCGTCGCCTAGTCCGGTCTATGGCGCCCGCCTGCTAAGCGGGTTTGGGGTTTATAGCCCCATCGAGGGTTCAAATCCCTCCGCCTCCGCCAGCGAGAGTGACGAGGGCCCCGCCGGGCGCGACAAAGTCGCCCCCGGCGGGGCCCTCGTCATTCTGAATGGGTACGGGGGATTTGAGGAGGAG
>NZ_DCNR01000089.1:0-39000 GCF_002322065.1 Dermacoccus sp. UBA1591
CCTCATTCGTGAAGAGCCGCGAAAGGGGACAGGATTCGCCGACGGGGACGAGGATCGCCGGGGGGACGGCGAAGCCTCCCGGGCGCTCGGGTGAGCACGCGGGAGGCTTCGTGACCGACGACGGCCAGTGACGATCGGCCGGGATCGCCACGTCGTGGGGGAGACGCACCCTGCTGGGCTTCATCGAGTCTGCCCCGCCCAAGCGGAACCTGCTGGCGCACGCCCCGCCGAAGCGGAACCTACTCATGCAGGCACCGAGGCGGCGAGCGTCTCCGTGATGGGCTCAGGCGCCGAGGCGCTCCTTGAGACCGTCGAGCTCGACCTGCAGCTGCACGGGCAGCTGGTCGCCGAACTTCGCGAACCATTCCTCGATCTGCGGGATCTCGGCCTTCCACTCCTCGACGTCGACGGCGAGCGCCTTCTCGAGCTGCGCGTCCGTCAGGCCGAGGCCGTCGACGTCGAGCGACTCGGGCGTCGGGACGTGGCCGATGGGCGTCTCGACCGCGGCGGCCTTGCCCTCGATGCGCTCGATGACCCACTTGAGGACGCGGCTGTTCTCGCCGAAGCCCGGCCACAGGAAGCCGCCGTCCTCGTCACGACGGAACCAGTTGACGTAGAAGATCGCCGGCAGCTTGGATGCGTCGGCGTCCTTGCCCACGTTGACCCAGTGCTGGAAGTAGTCGCCGGCGTTGTAGCCGATGAACGGCAGCATCGCCATCGGGTCGCGGCGCACGACGCCCACCGCGCCGGTCGCGGCGGCCGTCGTCTCGGACGACAGCGTCGCGCCCATGAAGGTGCCGTGCAGCCAGTCGCGGGCCTCGGTGACGAGCGGAACCGTCGTCTTGCGGCGGCCACCGAACAGGATCGCCGAGATCGGCACGCCCTGCGGGTCGTTGTACTCGTCGGCCAGGATGTCGCACTGGTCGATCGGCGTGCAGTAGCGGCTGTTCGGGTGGCTCGACAGCTCGCCCGACTCGGGCGTCCAGTCGTTGCCCTTCCAGTCCGTCGCGTGAGCCGGCGTGTTCTCCAGCTCCTCCCACCACACGTCGCCGTCGTCGGTCAGGGCGACGTTCGTGAAGACGCTGTTGCCCTTGTTGATCGCGGCCATCGCGTTCGGGTTCGTGTGCTCGTTCGTGCCCGGCGCGACGCCGAAGAATCCGAACTCGGGGTTGACGGCGTAGAGGCGGCCGTCCTCACCGAAACGCATCCAGGCGATGTCGTCGCCGAGCGTCTCGACCTTCCAGCCCGGGATGGTCGGCTTCAGCATCGCGAGGTTCGTCTTGCCGCAGGCGCTCGGGAAGGCCGCCGCGACGTAGTAGACCTTGTTCTCCGGGGAGATCAGCTTGAGGATGAGCATGTGCTCGGCGAGCCAGCCCTCGTCACGCGCCATGACGGACGCGATGCGCAACGAGTAGCACTTCTTGCCCAGCAGCGCGTTGCCGCCGTAACCCGAGCCGAAGCTCCAGATCGTGCGCTCCTCGGGGAACTGCACGATGTACTTCTCCTCGTTGCACGGCCACGCGACGTCCTTCTGGCCGTCGGCGAGCGGCGCGCCGAGCGAGTGCAGCGCGGGGACGTACTTGGCGTTCTCGCCGAGCTCCTCGATGCGCTTCAGGATCTTCGTGCCGCAGCGCGCCATGACGCGCATCGACGCGACGACGTACTCCGAGTCGGTGATCTCGACGCCGAACATCGGGTTCTCGGCCTCGAGGTGACCCATGACGAAGGGGATGACGTACATCGTGCGGCCCTTCATGCAGCCCTTGTACAGGCCACGCATGAGGTCCTTCATCTCGTTCGGGTCCATCCAGTTGTTGGTGGGCCCGGCGTCCTTCTCGTCGACGGAGCAGATGTACGTGCGGTCCTCGACGCGCGCGACGTCCTGCGGCGAGCTCGCGGCGTAGAACGAGTTCGGCTTCTTCTCCTCGTTGAGGCGCGTGAACGTGCCCTGCTCGACGAGCTTGTCGGTGATCTGCTTCCACTCCTCATCCGATCCAGTCACCCACTGGATGCGGTCGGGGGTGGTCATCTCGGCGACCTCCGCAACCCAGGCCGCGAGGCCCTCGTGCGTCGTGCCGCCTTCGGTGGGAACGCCGGCCTTCGGCATGTCCATCGTCGTCATGTGGATCGGCCATCCTTAGTGTGCGATCGGGCCCGAGCGGGATCTCCGCGCGTGCCGTCCTGATCGCTGTCGTCGGTCACCCCGGCCGCGGACGTTTCGTGGCTGGCCACGATTGTTTTCCGCTGCACGAATGGGGACTCTTCGAACGTACGGGTATCTCGACGTCAAGATAAAATGGGCGATCGAACCAAGCTTGTGAGCTGAGTCACAAATGCATGGTGACCTGTTGGGTTTCAGTGTCGAATGTCGAAAGTGACGACGAACTCGCCGTTAACTCAACATTTCCACCCACGACGGTGACCTGTGGCACGGGTTGTTGGCGGGTTCGTTCGGAGGCGTTCGGAACGCTGCGCGGACGCTGAGTGCGAAACTCCCAAGCTTGGGCGTCGGAGGCCCGGGGGGTGGCGAGGCGGCTGCGAAACCCCCCAGCTCGGGCGTTTCGACGGTCACAACCCGCCGAGGTCTTCCAGGCCCTGTGGATAACTTTCGGCATGGTCGCACCGAACCAGCGAGCCTGGAGGCATGACGACATCTCGACCCGCAGCTGAAACGTCGTCCGAACGTCGCGCGTCCCGCCGAGCGGTAGCCGAGCGGCGACGCGCCGCGTTGAACGGATTGGGTCCGTCGCCCTTCACCTCGCGGGAGGCGCTCGTGGCGGGTTTGAGTCGGAGCGACCTCGCCTCCGATGACGTCCGTCGCCTCTTCCGCGGCTCTCCCTCGTCGACGCCGTCGTTCTCGCCGATGCCGTCCTGCGCCTGAGGTCGGTGGATGCAGTGCGAGCTCGTGCTGCATGGGCGGAGTCGCTCGGGACGCGGCCCGGGCGCGGGCGGGATCTCGTGCGGCTCGTCGATGGGGCAGCAGAGTCGGCGATGGAGACGCGGCTGCGCGTGTTGCTCATCCTTGCGGGGCTGCCGCGACCGGTGGCGCAGGTCGAGGTGATGGCCGGCGGGCGTCGTCGTCGGCTCGATCTCGCGTACCCCGAGCTGAAGATCGCGATCGAGTACGACGGCGATCATCACTACACCACCGAGGCGCAGAAGCACGCGGACATCGAGCGAGAAGCGGCGTTGCGCGCCGAGGGGTGGGAGGTCGTCCGCGTCGTGTCGCACGGGAAGTCGCGCAGTGCGCTCGGGCATGGTGTGGCGGTAGTCCGCCAAGGTGAGAAGACCCGGCCCGGCGAAGACCCATGCGCGAGAACGGGCCCACATCGCCTCGTCGGCACCAGCGGCACGCGCGAACACGGCGCGACCCGGTGCGTCGAAGAGGTCCCAGGCGTAGAGCAGGTCGACCGCGGGGTCACCCACACCGAGCCCGCCGAAGTCGATGACCCCGGCCAGCGCGCCGCGAGCGTCGACGAGCACGTTCTCGGGCGACAGGTCGGTGTGCACCCAGGCCCCGGCCTTCGGCGCGGGGCCGACCTCGCGCAGCCGCTTCCACGCCAGGCGCACCTGAGCCGGGTCGAAGAGATCGCTCAGCTCATCGGCTGCTTCCTCGACCCAGCCGTCAGTGGTGTCGTTCACCGGCTCCCCACAGCGGTAGCCCCAGCGCTCGGCGCCGCCCACTTCGCCGCAGGTGTCGAGCGCGTGGAGCTCTGCGGTGAACTCGCCGAGCGTGGTGGCAAGCGCTTGCTGCATCGGCGCCTCAAGATCTCTGGGCGTGCGGCCTTCGAGCCATGTGACGACGGCCCATCGGCGCGGAAACACCGCACTTGGGCGCCCGGTGAACTCGATTCGGGGGATCGGTGTTCTCACGGCAGCTCCGAGCATCGGCAGCCACGTCACCTCCTTGGCGAGGTCGTCGGCGTAGGCATCGGAGCGTGGCAGCCGAAGCGCGAGGTGCTCCCCGATCCGGAAGACCCAGTTGCTGCTGCCGGACGTCTTGCTCGGGCGCACCTCGAGCGTCGAAAGGTGAGGTGCCTGTTCACGCAAGAGTCGGGCAGCGTCGGCAGCGTCGGGCTCAGAACTCATCATGTCGGGAGTTTTGCAGCCGACTCGGCGAGCGGCGACTCATTACCTCCCAACATTGGGAGTTCTAAAGCCAACTCGGTGAGCGGCGACGCATTTTCTCCCGATGCTGGGAGATGAGCGCCGGCATCACACGCGAGAGAGCACCAGCGTGATCTCGTGGCGGTTGTGCTGCAACTGTCGCGCGAAGGTGATGTCGTACGCCTTCGTCAGCATCGTCATCGCCTCGTCGGCCTGCTTGACGGGGTTGTTCGTGCCGAGCTTCAACGTCACGATCGCGCTGCCGCCGGGACGCAGCATGTCGGACGCCTCGAGCATCGTGTGCGCCGAAAGCTGCGGCGGCATGCGCATGTCGTTGACGATGAGGTCGACGCGCTCGCCGTGCTTCGCGACGAACTCGCCCGCCGTCGTCTTGTGATGCTCGACGCCGCCGAGGTTCATGACGCGCTCGTCGATGTCGGCCGGGTCGACGGCGTGCACCTGCGAGAAACCGTGCGAGCGCAGGATGCGCGTCCAGCCCCCGGGGCTCGCGCCGAGGTCGACGGCGACGTCTCCGCGCGGCACGTCGATGAGACCGAAGAGTTCTTCGAGCTTGAACTCGGCGCGGCTGACCTGCTCCTTGCGCGCGGCGAGGCGGATGCGCCCGCCGGCCCAGTCGGACAGGCCGAGGTGGGTCGGCGTCACCCCCGTCGTCAGACGATCCTCACCGAGGCAGAGCGACAGCGTGTGCTCGGCGCCGCCGGGGACGACGCGGACACCTTCGTCCATGAGCATCTCGAGCAGGGGGCGACGCACCTTGCCCGGCGCCCAGGGCGCCTGCCCCGAATCCCAGGTGTGCAGCGACACGGCGTCACCGGCCCGATATCGGCCCGCCTCGGTCAGCGCTTCGAGGCGCGTCGTCATCGCGTCGAGGGCCCACTCGGCGATCTCCTCGACGTCGTCGTGCCGATGCGCCTTCGTCGGCGTGTGCGCCTCGACGTTCGCGAGGTACTTGCAGAACCTGAGGTAACCGCTCGTCGCGAGGTCGTGGATCCGTTCGAGGCCGCCGTCCTTCAACTGCACGAGCCCGGCGTCCTCGCCGACGCGCGTCACCTTCTCGATGTCGAGCTCACGGCGCAGCTCGACGACGGCGAAACGGTAGTAGTCGGGCGTGGTGGAGAACAGCACAGGAAGCTCGATCACCCGGTCAGTCTAGTGGCGAACGACATGACCCCCATCGCGCGTCGGCGGCCGTCGGCCACAACCGAACCTCCTGCACCGGCGACGTCACGAACCCCCACCCATCAGGCAGGTGGGGGTTCGTCAGGGTGCCGAGGTGAGGGTCAGTGTTCGTGGCCCTCGAGGCGTGCTTCCTCGGCGTCGAAGGCGTCGGGGTCGATCCTGTTCCGCACGAAGAACCACCCGATGACAAGGACGATCGCAACGATGGGGGAGGCGACGCAGACCGTCAGGAAGCCCTTGTTGTCACTGGTCGCCAGGAGCACGACGACGGCGACGAGAAACAGCAGCGCGAAGATGTCGCTCGCGGGGGAGGCCCACAGGCGGAACGCGGGCCGCGGGGCGCCGCCACGCTTCGACTTCACGACGAACGCGAGGTGGCTCAGCATGATGAGGCACCACACCGCGATGATGCACACCGACACGAAGTTGAGCGCGATCTCGAACGCCTCGCTCGGCCACAGATAGTTGATGACCACGCCGACAGCGCCGAGTGCAGCCGTCGCGATGATGCCGGCGGCGGGCACGGCGCGTCCGCTCATGACGCCGAGGAAGCGCGGCGCCGAACCGGAGACGGCCATCGACCGCATGACACGTCCCGTCGAGTACAGGCCCGAGTTCATCGACGATGCCGCGGCCGTGATGACGATGACGTTCATGACGTCCCCCGCGTGTGGCACGCCGGCTTGCGCCAGGGCGGTGACGAACGGCGACGTCGTCGACGAATACTCATCGGTGGGCAGCAGCAGCGTCAGCAGCACGAGAGAACCGAGGTAGAAGACGATGATGCGCCACAGCACCGAGTTGACGGCGCGCGGCATGACCTCGAGCGGGTTCTCGGCCTCACCGGCGGCGACGCCGACGAGCTCCATCGACGAGTAGGCGAAGATGACGCCCTGCATGAGCATGAACATCGGCGCGAGACCGTGCGGGAAGAACCCGCCGTGGTTGGTGATGTTGTGGAGCCCGGGTGCGGAACCACCGACGTGGTGGCCGGAGACGATGAAGTAGATCGCGAGGGCCATGAACCCCAGCAGGGCGGTGACCTTGATGATGGAGAACCAGAACTCCATCTCACCGAACAGCTTCACCCCGACGAGGTTGATCGCGACGGTCACGACGAGGGCGATGGCTGCGATGACCCACTGAGGGACGTGCTCGCTGAAGAAGCCCCAGTAGTGGAAGTACAGGGCGATCGCGGTGCAGTCGACGACGATCGTCGTCGCCCAGTGGATGAAGTGCATCCAACCGGCGGTGTAGGCAGCCTTCTCGCCGATGAACTCCCGGCTGTAGCTGACGAACGCGCCCGAGCTCGGGCGGTGCACGACCATCTCGCCGAGGGCGCGCACGACGATCATCGCGACGACACCGCAGATGGCGTACGAGATGAGCAGGGACGGCCCGCCCTTCTCGAGGCGGCCACCGGCACCGAGGAACAGTCCGGTGCCGATGGCGCCACCGATGCCGATCATCTGGATGTGCCGGTTCTTCAGGTTCTTCGCATAGCCGTGGTCACCGGCGTCGGCCGGGCGTCCCGCGGTGGGCGCCGGGTTGTTCTGGGTGTCGGCGGAGGTCGACATCGCTCCCTTTCACGTCGAGGCCGGGTGCGGCCTGGGCACGCACACACTAGGGGAGGCGTGCGGCGTCGTCGCACGCAGGGCCGTCATCGCCGTGAGCGATCCGGTCACGAGGAGGCGTCTGGAGTGCACAGACGTGACGGCGCCCCACCCGGCCGGGTGGGGCGCCGTCACGTCGGGCATTCGATCGTCAGGACATGCGTGACGCTTCGTCGTCGAACGCTTCGGAGTTGATGCGGCCGCGCACGAGGAACCAGCCGCCGACCATGAGCGCCGCGAGGACGGGCCCGCCGATGTAGACGGCCTTGGCGGCCTTCGGGTCGTCGCCGAACATGATGAGCAGCAGCACGGCCGCCATGAACAGCAGGCCGAAGATGTTGAGGAACGGCGCGCCCTTGAGCTTGAAGTCGGGTCGCTCCAGCTCGCCGCGCTTGGCCTTGCGCACCATCATGAGGTGGCTGATGAGGATGATCGACCACACGCCGATGATGCCGAGCGTCGCGAGCTCGAGGACCATCTCGAACGCGTCCGACGGCCACGCGTAGTTGATGCCGACGCCGATGAGGCCGAACGCGAACGTCGTGAAGATGCCCCAGTAGGGCACCTGCGTCTTGCTCATCTTCGCGAGGTAGCGCGGCGCGGTGCCGGCCATCGCCATCGAGCGCAGCACACGGCCGGTCGAGTACAGGCCGGAGTTCATCGAGCTCGCGACGGCGGAGATCAGCACGACGCTCATGATGTCGGCCATGTGGACGCCGCCGATGTGGAACCCGACGCGGTCGAGCACGGTGACGAACGGCGACTCGCCCTTCTTGTACTGGTCGGTCGGCAGCAGCAGCGTCATCAGGGTGATCGTGCCGATGTAGAACACGAGGATGCGCCACACGACGGCGCGCGCCGCCTTCGGCATGACCTCGCGCGGGTTCTCCGTCTCGCCGGCGGCGACGCCGATGAGTTCCATCGACGCGTACGCGAAGATGACGCCGGACATCAGCATGAACATCGGCGACACGCCGTTCGGGAAGAAACCGCTGTCGGTGATGTTGTGCAGGCCGGCCGTGGCGTGCTGACCGTCCGACGACAGATCCTTGCTCGTCACGATGAAGAAGATCGAGACGAACATGAACGCGATGATCGTGACGACCTTGATGATGGAGAACCAGAACTCCATCTCGCCGAACCACTTCACGCCGATGAGGTTGATGACGAGCACGATCGTGAGAGCCAGCAGCGCCAGAGCCCACTGCGGCAGCGCGTCGGAGATCGGTTTCCAGAAGATGAGGAACCCGGCGATGGCCGTCGAGTCGGCGATGACGGTGAAGCCCCAGTTGATGAAGTGGAACCACCCGGCGGCATAGGCCGCCTTCTCGCCGATGAACTCGCGACTGTAGGAGACGAAGGCGCCCGAGCTCGGGCGGTGCAGCACCATCTCACCGAGCGCACGCACGACGATCATCGCGACGGCGCCGCAGATGGCGTAGCTGAAGATCAGGGACGGGCCGGCCTCGTGCAGGCGCCCCGCGGAGCCGAGGAAGAGGCCGGAGCCGATGGCGCCGCCGATGCCGATCATCTGGATGTGGCGGTTCTTCAGGTGCTTGGCGTACCCGGTGTCACCGGCGTCGCGGGAATGCGGGGCGTCGGCGGGGCCGTTCGCGCCGGGAGCCGCGGACCCGGAGGTGGGCGCAGGCTCAGAGAGGAGGGAGGACATCGAGGGATGCCTTACTGCTCGAGGGCCGTAGCCCAGGCCACATGACTGGCACACTCTAGGCCACCGATGTGACCGCGTGCACACACGTGTCCGCTCTGAGATGACGCCATCGACGCGTGATGCCCCGCCTACGAACGTAGACGGGGCATCAGACGTGATGAGCGGAGGCTCACACCATGGCGTTGTCCTCGGAGTCGAACGCTTCGGCGTTGATCCGATTGCGGACGAGGAACCAACCGCCGATCATGAGAGCGGCCACGACCGGGCCCATGATGAGGACGACCTTCTGCAGCACGCCACCCTGCGTCGCCATCAGGACCAGGATGAAGCCGAGGAAGCCCAGCGCGACGATGTTGAGGAAGGGCGCGCCCTTGAGCTGGAAGTCGGGTCGCTGCATCTCACCGCGCTTCGCCTTGCGCACCATCATCATGTGAGAGATGAGGATCATGGCCCACACGCCGATGATGCCGAGGACGGCGACCTCCAGGACGATCTCGAAGGCATCCGAGGGCCACGCATAGTTGATGGCCACACCGATGAGACCGAAGGCAGCCGTCGTCGCGATCGCGGCCCACGGCACCTGGTGCTTGCTCATCTTGCGCAGGTAACGCGGCGCCGTGCCCGCCTCGGCCATCGAGCGCAGCACGCGCCCGGTGGAGTAGAGGCCGGAGTTCATCGAGCTGGCGACCGCCGTCACGAGGACCACGGTCATGATGTCGGCCATCTTCACGCCGCCGATGTGGAAGCCGATGCGGTCGAAGACCGTCACGAAGGGCGAGGTGTCCGCCTGGTAGGCGGTGTGCGGCAGGAGCAGCGAGAACAGCGTGATCGTGCCGACGTAGAAGATCAGGATGCGCCACAGGACGGAGCGCACGGCCTTCGGCATGACCTCGCGCGGGTTCTCCGTCTCGCCGGCGGCCACACCGATGAGTTCCATGGCGGCGTAGGCGAAGATGACGCCGGACATCAGGGTCCACATGTGGCTCGGCCCGTTCGGGAACATCCCGCCGTGATCGGTGATGTTGCGCAGGCCTGCGGTATCAGGGCCCAGCTGGTGCGACGTCGCGATGAAGTAGATCGCGACCACCATGAAGACCACGAGCATGGCGACCTTGATGATGGAGAACCAGAACTCGACCTCGCCGAACAGCTTGACGCCGATGAGGTTGATGGCGAGAACGATCGCCAGCGCGATGAGGGCGAGCGCCCACTTCGGCAAGGCGTCGGACACCGGCTTCCAGAAGTACAGGAACGTCGCGATCGCCGTTGCGTCCGCGATGAGAGTGAAGGCCCAGTTCAGGAAGTGGAACCAGCCCGCTGCGTACGCCCCCTTCTCTCCGATGAACTCGCGACTGTAGGAGACGAAGGCACCCGAACTCGGGCGGTGCAGCACCATCTCACCGAGCGCACGCACGACGATCATCGCGACGGCGCCGCAGATGGCGTAGCTGAAGATCAGGGACGGGCCGGCTTCGTTGAGACGCCCCGCGGAGCCGAGGAAGAGGCCGGAGCCGATGGCGCCGCCGATGCCGATCATCTGGATGTGGCGGTTCTTCAGGTGCTTGGCGTACCCGGTGTCACCGGAGTCGCGCGAATCGGACGCGGCCGAATTCTTCAGCGCGTCAGGAGTCGAGGACATACGTTGCCTTTCATGAACAGGAGGACACCTCGGCCTCGCGCGGGGACGCACGTCGCCGGTCAGGTGTGCCGCTCAGCACTGTAGGCCAGCGAGGTGACACCCCTCGCGCCCCATTGTTACGGGAGTGTTGAGGGGGCCTGTGAATGTCGCGTGGGTGACGCGGTCTGACGCTGCGGGGCGGCCTGGGCGAGCGCTCTGGACGCGACGCAACCGAGACCGCATCGTGACGATCGGCCGTCGACGCTGCGCTCGTACCCGGGGGGAGCCTGCAGGGTTGGACCGGGCGGACATACGACACGGGGCGCATCCTCGTCGTGAGGATGCGCCCCGTGACCAAGTAGGCAACGCTTCGGGCAATCAGCCCTTGAAGGCGTCCTTGATCTTCTCGCCGGCCTGCTTGAGGTTGGCGCCCATCTGGTCGCCCTTGCCCTCGGCCTCGAGACCCTGATCGTCGCTCGCCTTGCCGAAGGCCTCCTTGGCCTGGCCGAGCTTCTCGTCCTTGGCGTTGTCGAACTTGTCATCGATACCCATGACATGGACTCCTTTCTCTGGACAACAGTTGCCTCGACCCTACGCCGCTTTCCGGAGCGTGGCTAGAGGGTTTTCTGGGAGCTCAGTGCGAGGCGTTCTCCTGCCCAGCGCGAGCGCAGCATGCGGTCGTGGCTCGCGGCGACGACGGCGCCCGGGTAGTCGTCGAGAGCCCGTTCGACGTCCTCGGCGAGCAGCAGCGAGAAGTGGTTGGTCGGTTCGTCGAGCAGCAGCGCGTCCGGCGGCAACGCGAGCAGACACGCCAGATCGAGACGACGACGCTGCCCGACGCTGAGGTCGGCCAACGCACGGTTCTCGTCGCGTCCGGCGATGAGGCCGAACGTCGCGAGCGGGCGTCGCGCTGCCAGGTCGTCACCGACACGGGCACGGTAGGCGTCGAGGACGGTTGTGTCGGGCTCGAGGTGCGGGGCGTCGACGTCAGGGCCGCCAGAGGGCTGACGGTCGAACGCGAGCGGTGCCGTGTCCTGGCCGAGCAATCCGACGCTGACGCGGCGCTCGCGATGCACTGACCCCGTGACGGGCTCCAACTCGCCGGCGAGGACGCGCAGCAGCGTCGACTTGCCGCACCCATTCGGCCCCTCGACGAGGAGGCGCTCGCCGGCGGACACCGTCAGGCTCGTCGGCTCCAGACGCGCCGGAACGCTGACGGCGGACGCCGCGAGCAGCGGCCCGCCGGGAAGTTCGGACGGGCGTGAGGCCGCCGCGAGGGAACGCTCGGTGTTGAACCGCAACGTGGCCGGGGGTTTGCGCACCTGCGTCTTCTCGAGTCGCTCCAGCGCCGTGCGCGAATCGTTGACGCGGCGCGCGACGACGGTGGCGTTCTTGTCCGAGTAGAACTTCTTCGCCCCGCGCGCCTCGGTGCGGGGCCCTCGTTCGGGGCGCCCGACGGTGTGGTCTTCCCTCATCTTCGCGCGCAGCCGTTTGAGTTCGGCCTGCTCGTCCTCGTACTGGCGCGCCCAGCGTTCGTGCTCGTCGTGGCGAGCGAGGACGTAGTCGGAGAACGTGCCCGTGAAACGCGTGACGCCGTGGGCGGCGCCGGCGTCCGAGGCATCGGAGATGCGGGCGGCGACCCGGTGCGGCAGGGGCCGCGGGTCGAGGTCGATGAGGTCGGTGACGCTCTCGTCGAGGAAGGCACGATCGTGGCTCGCGAGCAGCACCGGGCCGGGCCACGTCAGGAGCATCGATGTGAGCAGCTGCGCGCCACGATCGTCGAGGTGGTTGGTCGGTTCGTCGAGCAGCAGCGTCTGCGGACGGCGGATGAGCATCCACGCCAAGGAGAAGCGGGCGAGCTGGCCGCCGGAGACCTCGTTCATCGGCGTGTCACGCGCGATTGCGCCGATGCCGAGGCCGTCGACGAGTCCGTCGATCGTGTGCTCGACGTTCCACGCATCGGCTCGCTCCGCCGCGGCGAGGGCCGCGTCGAGTTCGGTTGCGGCGAGCGCGTCCTCGGCGTTTCGCGCGAGACGCTCGCCCGCGACCTCGACCGCTCGCGCCAGAGCGTGGATCGGCTCAGCGGCGTCGTCGAGCACGTGCTGCGCCGTCAGCGTCAGGGCGAACGGCGCCTGTTGATGATGCAGACCGACGCTGCCGGGCGCGGTGATGCTGCCCGCATCCGGGCGCTCGAGGCCGGCGACGAGGCGCAGCAGCGTCGACTTGCCCGTGCCGTTCTCGCCGATGAGGGCGGCGCGTTCGCCCCCCGCGACGCTGAAGGAGATGTTCGTCAGGACGCGACGGTCGGGGTAGCTCTTCGACACGCCGTCGACGCGCAGGTGGCTGCCGGACGAGCCGCCGGCCGAGGGCAAGGACGATGAATACACAGGCCTCCTGGAGTGGTGGGAACACCCTCACGCTAGGCGGCGTGGCGGGGTGGCGTCACCCGATTTTCAGCGGGCTGGGCGGTCCGTCAGCCAGTTGGCCCGGCGACCTGACGCCCCGACGACGCGACGCCCCGACGACCCAGCGGGCACTCGTCAGCGGGGGCGACATGTCATGTGCCGTCGGGCAGGCGCCCCGCGCTCGTCACTCGGAGGGGCGGGGCTCGTCGATGTCCGCGGCGCCCGTGCCGCTCTCGCGCAGGTGCGTGTCGAGGCTGACGCGTTCGTCGAACACGAAGCACTCGCCGCGCCAGTCGACGTCGGCGTCCGGCATCTGCGCGAAGTAGTTGAGGATGCCGCCCTGAAGCTGGAAGACCTCGAGACCCAGATCCTGCATCCACGGGCTCGACTTCTCGCAGCGGATGCCGCCCGTGCAGTACATCGCGACCTTCGTCCCGCTCTCACGCCACGCAGGCGCGTGCGCCTCGACGTAGTCGGCGAAGTCGCGGAAGTTCTCGACGCCCGGGTCGATCGCCCCCTCGAAGTGGCCGACGCCGAACTCGAAGCTGTTGCGATTGTCGAGGACGATCACGTCGTCGCGCCGGATCAGCTCGCGCCATCGCTGCGGCGCGACGTCGGTGGCACGCACGTCCTCCATGCGGTTCGGCATGTCGAGCCCGTCGACGCCCAGCGGCACGATCTCGCGCTTCGCCTTGACCATCATGCGGCGAAACGGCGGACGTGTGAACGCGGTGCGCTTGGTGACGATGCCGTCGAACAGGGCCCGCGTGACGGCGTCGGCGCTCGCTGCCGCGCGGAAGGCGTCGACCTGTTCGGGCGCTCCGGCGAGCATGCCGTTGACGCCCTCGCTCGCGATGAGGACCGACCCCGTCAAACCCTCGCGCGCAGCGCACAGCTCGCGCACCCGCACGACGGCGGCGTCGACGTCGGGCACCGCGACGAACCGATAGAACGCGATGTGATCGCCACTCGACGGGAGGGCGGACGGAGCGGGAGAGGTCATGGGTGCGAGATCGTCGGAGGGAGCGCCGGGCATGGCGGCATTCTCTCAGCTTCTTCGAACCTGACGGCAGGCGAACGCATGGGCTCGCCTTGTAGTGCACATAGCTTCATCACAGCCGCGGCGGTCAGCGTGCATCCGTCGGGCCACGAACGGTCGAGGCCCACGGATGAAGGAGTCAACCATGGCGAAGAACGGTCGTAAGATCGCCGCCGGCGTCGGCGCAGTGAGCACCCTCGCGGTCTCGGGGGCGGCGCTCGCGAGCTCGCAGACGGTGAGCACCGGCACCTCCACCCCGAACACCACGACGCAGCAGGGCAGCGCCGCCGGCCAGGACGGGCACGGCATGCGCGGCATGCACGACAAGCTGGTCGCGGGGACCGCGGCGACGAACGTCAAGAATGCGGTGAAGGCGAAGGACGCGTCGATCACCGTCAAGGGCGTGCGTCAGGCGCCGGACGGTTCGTACCGCGCGTTCGGCACGAGGTCCGGCAAGCGCGTCATGGTCGAGGTGAGCAAGGACCTCAAGGCGGTCACCGTCCGCACCGGCCGGGGTCACGGCCACCACGGTCACCACCGCGGCACCGAGGTGACGGGTACCGCCCTGACCGGCGTCAAGAACGCCGTCAAGGCGAAGGACTCGGGCGTCACCGTCGAGAAGGTCTACAAGGAGAGCGACGGCACCTACCACGCGTTCGACACGAAGGCGGGTGCGCACGTGCGGATCGACGTCAGCATGGATCTCAAGACCGTGACTGTGACGGCCGGCAAGCCCGGCGGGCCGGGCGGGCATGACGGACCCCGCCACGATGGCGCGCCGAGCGGCCAGACGCAGGGTGGTTCGGGTTCGACGAGTTCGTCGACCACGGCGCCCACCTTGTCGAGCACGAGCGCGCAGGCTGCCTGATCAGTCGCGTCACGTGGCGCTGCCCGAGTCAGTCCTGACTGACTCGGGCAGCATCATGTGGCTCAGGCGGCGGACGGCTGACGCGATGCGCGCCGCGGGCTATTCAGTCTTCGTCGGCGTTGGCCGTCGGGTCGTCGGCGGCGAGGTCGAGCAGGCGCGGTTCGTCCCAGGCCACGAATCGCCAGGCGCCCGGCCGACCCTCGAGCGTCAGGACGGTCGTGTTGGGGATCCGACGCTGACGCACCTCCCGCGGCGTGAGGTTCTCGCACTGCGACGTCACCCATAGCCGCAGCACCGCGCCATGACTGACGACGGCGAGCGTCGCATCGTCGTCGAGCCCGTCCAGGGAGCGTTCGAGTGCCTCGGTGAACCGTTCGAGCGTCTCCGCGCCGGCGGGGCCACCCGGGATGCGCGCCTCGAGGTCACCGGTGGCCCACGCGTAGGCCGTGTCGAGGTAGATGTCGGCGGCTTCGTGCGTCGTCGCCATCTCGAGATCACCGGCGAAGATCTCACCGAAGCCGGCGTCCTGCGTCAGCGTCAGCCCGCGTTCGGCGGTGAGCGGTCCGGCCGTGAGACGCGCTCGATCGTGGGCGGACGCGACGACTCGATCGATGCGGCGATCGGCGAGGCGCGGCACGAGGTCGTCGGCCTGCGCGTGGCCGAGTTCGGTGAGCCCGGCGCCGGGCAGCGCGGTATCCAGCGCACCGATGACGTTGTTGGGGGTCTGGCCGTGGCGGATGAGCAGGAGGGTGGTCACCCGCTCATCCAATCAGCCGGGGGTGAACATCACCTGATCACGCACGAGCGTGCCCATCCACCGCGCCACCGGCTTCAAGGTCGCCCTGACGACCGGTTTCACCCGCGACGTCGCCGACATGGTGCTCGATGGGGTGGGCTGGCGCGTCGGGCCGCTCGAGGACGGCGGGATGGTCGATGCGCTCGTCACGGCCGACGAGGTGGCGGCGGGGCGTCCCGCGCCGTACATGATCTTCCGGGCGATGGAACGTGCCGGCGTCGTCGACGTCCGAAGGGTCGTAGTCGCGGGCGACACGGGTGCCGATCTCGTCGCGGGTACCCGCAGCGGGGCGGGTCTCGTCGCGGGGGTGCTCTCGGGTTCCGTCTCGCGCGAGACGCTTGAGGCGAGCCCGCACACGCACGTCCTGCCGTCGGTCGTCGAGGTGCTGCAGGAGGCCTGCCCGCAGTGATCTGCGCGACGGCGCGGCAAGAGCTCGAGGCGAGCGAATCTCGCCGCCCGGCAACGTGATCGGCGCTCCGGGCGGCGCCTGACGGTTGGGTTGTCGGCTCTCGGGTCTAGACTTGGACGCAGAACGATCACGCATGCGACGAAAGGGGAGCTCAATGGGTCTGTCACCCCTCGAGTGGCCCGTCCTGCGTCAGGTGCGATCGAAGGATTTCCTCGGTCGCGGCCCGGCAGTGACGAGTGAGAAGACTCGAACGCTCGAACCGCGCACGACGACGGCCGACCGCGTCGTGCAGTCGGTCTGCCCCTATTGCGCCGTCGGCTGCGGCCAGCGCGTGTTCGTCAAGGACGAGAAGGTCGTCGGGATCGAAGGCGATAAAGATTCGCCGATCTCGCGCGGCCGCCTGTGCCCGAAGGGGGCAGCGAGCGAGCAGCTCGTCAACAACCCCTCACGCGTCAAGCAGGTGCTCTACCGCAAGCCGGGTGGCACCGATTGGGAGCCGATCGAGCGCGACAAGGCCATTGACATGGTCGTCGACCGGTTCATCGCCAGCCGCCGCAACGGATGGCAGGAGACGGACGACAAAGGCAACCGCCTGCGTCGCACCATGGGAATCGCCTCGTTGGGTGGAGCAACGCTCGACAACGAGGAGAACTACCTCATCAAGAAGCTGTTCACCGCCGCGGGCGCCATACAGATCGAGAACCAGGCGCGTATTTGACACAGCGCCACGGTTCCCAGTCTGGGAGCCTCGTTCGGGCGTGGTGGAGCCACCAATCCACTGCAGGACATGGCGAACGCCGACCTCATCCTCATCGAGGGGTCGAACATGGCCGAGTGCCACCCGGTGGGTTTCCAGTGGGTGACGGAGGCCAAGGCGCGTGGCGCGAAGGTCATCCACATCGACCCTCGCTTCACGAGGACGTCCGCCGTGGCCGACAAGCACATCCCCATCCGTGGCGGAAGTGACATCGTCTTCCTCGGCGCGCTGATCAACCACGTGCTGACGACCGAGACGTACTTCCACGACTACGTCGTCGCGTACACGAACGCCGCGACGATCGTCAGCGACGACTTCGTCGACACCGAGGATCTCGACGGCCTGTTCTCCGGGTACGACCCGACCACGGGCCAGTACGACCAGAGTTCGTGGCAGTACAAGACGCCGCCCGGCAAACCGGATCAGGGCACCTCGAGTGACGAGAAGAGCGGTTCCTCGGGCCACCAGGCGAGCGGTGGCGCCGAGACGCACGGCTCGGGTGGCCCGACGCTCGCGCACTCGGCCGTGATGCGCGACGAGACGCTCACCGATCCGATGTGCGTGCTGCAGATCATGAAGCGGCACTACGCGCGCTACACACCGGAGATGGTCGAAGAGGTGTGCGGCGTCTCCAAGGAGGACTTCGCACTCGTCGCCCGCGAGGTCGTCGCCAACTCTGGTCGCGAGCGCACGACGATGTTCGCCTACGCCGTCGGTTGGACCCAGCACGTCGGCGGGGCCCAGATGATTCGCACCGCGGCGATCCTGCAGTTGCTCATGGGTAACGTCGGGCGTCCTGGCGCCGGCATCATGGCGCTGCGCGGACACGCGACGATTCAGGGATCGACCGACATTCCCACACTGTTCAACCTGCTGCCGGGCTACCTTCCGATGCCGCGGGTCTCCGACCACGAAACGCTCGAGGATTACATCGACTCGATCGTGTCGAAGGACGCCAAGGGGTACTGGGCGAATGCCGACAAGTACGCCGTGTCGCTGTTAAAGGCCTGGTACGGCGAGAACGCGACAAGTGCGAACAACTTCGGGCTCGACTACATGCCGCGTCTGTCCGGCGCGCACGGGACGTACCAGACGGTCATGGGCATGATCGAGAACCAGGTCGAGGGTTATTTCGTGCTCGGGCAGAACCCGGCCGTCGGCTCGGCCAACGCCCGTATGCAACGTGAGGGCCTACGCCACCTCAAGTGGCTCGTCGTGCGCGACTTCCAGCTCATCGAGACCGCGACGTTCTGGAAGGACGCGCCGGAGATCGCCTCCGGGGAGTGGAGGAGTGAGGACATCGACACCGAGGTCTTCTTCTTCCCCGCGGCGACGCACGTCGAGAAGGCCGGTACGTTCACCCAGACCCAACGCCTCGTGCAGTGGCGTCACAAGGCGGTCAACCCGCCGGGCGACGCGCAGAGCGAGCTCGACTTCTTCCACGAGGTCGGGGTGCGCATCCGTGCCAGGCTGGCCGATTCGAGCGACCCCATCGACGAGCCACTCAAGGCGATCACGTGGGATTACCCCAAGGACGAGCACGGCGAGGTCATCGCCGAATCGGTCATGGCCGAGATCAACGGAACCGACGCGGAGGGCAAGCCCCTCGCGACGTACGCGGATCTCAAGGCTGACGGTTCGACGACGTCGGGATGCTGGATCTACGCCGGCATCTACAAGGACGGGGTCAATCAGGCCGCGCGGCGCAAGCCTGGGTACGAGCAGGACGAGACGGCCGCCGAATGGGCGTGGGCGTGGCCCGCGAACCGCCGCACGCTCTACAACCGCGCCTCCGCGGACCGTGAGGGCAAGCCGTGGAGCGAGCGCAAGAAGCTCATCTGGTGGGACGAGGAGAAGGGGCAGTGGGTCGGCAAGGACAACCCCGACTTCCCGCTCAAGACCGCCCCGTCCTACCGTCCGAAGGAGGGTGTGGGTGGGCCCGACGGCCTCGCCGGCGACGATCCGTTCATCATGATGGCGGACGGCAAGGGCTGGCTCTACGCGCCGCTCGGTCTCGTCGACGGCCCGATGCCGACGCACTACGAGGCGGCGGAATCGCCGATGCGCAACCCGCTCTACAGCCAGCAGTCCAACCCGACACGGGTGACGTTCCGTCGTAAGGACAACCTCAACGCGCCGAGCGAGGGCATGCCGGGTGGCGACGTGTACCCGTACGTGTTCCAGATCGGGCGCCTGACGGAGCATCACACGGCCGGCGGCATGAGCCGTTGGTTGCCGTACCTGTCGGAGCTGCAGCCGTCGATGTTCATCGAGGTCTCACCCGATCTCGCGGCCGAGAAGGGCCTCGAGAACGGCGACTGGGCGACCGTCGTGTCGGCTCGCGCGGCGATCGAGGCGCGCGTGCTCGTCACCGACCGCATGGTGCCGCTCAAGATCGGTGGTCGCATGGTGCACCAGATCGGCATGCCGTACCACTGGGGCAGCGCGAAGTCCGCTGAGGTGCATGGTGATTCGGCCAACGACCTGCTCGGCGTGGTGCTCGATCGCAACACCCAGATCCAGGAGGGCAAGATGGGCATGTGCGACATCCGCCCGGGCCGCCGTCCACAGGATCGGGACGAGTACGAGCAGCTCGTCAGTGAGTACCAGAGCCGCGCCGGCGTCACCGTCGAGACGGGCAACGAGATCTGCCAGGAGTGTGACTGATGAGCCTGGTGACCGAGTACATCCGTTCGCAGTTCGCGGGTGGAGGTGACCCGTCGAAGCAGGCGGGTTGGGGCACCCCGGAGGCGACGACGCTGACGGGTGGTGCGCCCAACGACGTCCTCGCCGAACGCATGGGCTTCTTCACCGACACCTCGATCTGCATCGGCTGCAAGGCCTGCGAGGTCGCGTGCAAGGAGTGGAACCGCAACCCCGAGGACGGGTACGAGTTCACCGGCTACTCCTACGACAACACGGGTGAGCTGGGTGCCGACACGTGGCGTCACGTCGCGTTCGTCGAGCAGTCGGGCGAGCAGATCGCGCGGGCCCGTGAGTCGGGGCGCAAGCTCGTCGACCTCGGCATGCCGACGCTGCGGTCGGCCTCCGGCGCCGGTGCAGACGCTGCGGGCGGCTCGGGCGAAGCGTCGCACCTCGCCGACCTGCCGGATGACGCCGCGCGCGCCATCCGCGTCGCCGGTGGGCACACCGACTACGCGACCGACGCACCGTCAGCGCTCGACCCGGGCGCCCCGGCGCTCGACGTCGAACGGGCGCAGGTGACGGACGAATTGGCGGGGGTCAACGTGCTCGACATCGTCGCGACCGACAACGGCGTCATGCCGACGGCGCTGCACGAGGCTCAGGATTTCCGGTGGCTCATGGCGTCCGACGTCTGCAAGCACTGCACGCACGCCGGGTGTCTCGACAACTGCCCGACTGGCGCGCTGTTCCGCACCGAGTTCGGCACGGTCGTCGTGCAGGCCGACGTGTGCAACGGCTGCGGCTACTGCGTCGGCGGGTGTCCGTTCGGCGTCATCGAACGGCGTGAGAAGACGGCGACCGTCAATCACGGCAACGCGCAGAAGTGCACGCTGTGCTACGACCGATTGAAGGAAGGCCAGACGCCCGCGTGCGCGCAGACGTGCCCCACGACGTCGATCAAGTTCGGCACGCATGCGGAGATGGTCGCGATCGCGGAGGAGCGCGTCGCGCAGCTGCACGCGCAGGGCATGACGGAGGCGCGCCTCTACGGCGCGAACCTCGACGACGGCGTCGGCGGCACCGGTTCGGTCTTCCTCCTGCTCGACGATCCCGAGGTGTACGGACTGCCACCGGACCCGGTGGCGCCGTCGAAGACCTTGCCGGAGTCGTACAAGCGGATGGCGATGGCGGCCGGCGGAATGATGGCCGCAGCAGCGCTGGCGTTCGTCGGAGGTGGTGTGGCGTGAGCGTGAATTCCCTTGATGCGTATCGGGATCCTGAACCCGAGGGTGGGCGGCGCCGTCGCGGCGGGCGTGGCGGCAAGCGTCGCCGTCCGACCGACTGGCTGAACGGTCGCGAGGGCCGCGGTGAGCGCGCGCTCGTGCCGGACGTCGAGTTCCAGAGCTACTACGGGCGTGGCGTCATCAAGCCCGTGCCGTGGGAATGGCCGATCCCGACGTACCTGTTCTTCGGTGGCCTCGCGGGCGGTTCTCAGCTGCTCGCGACCGGCGCGTACCTGACGGGCAACGAACCCCTGCAGCGCGTGACGCGCCTGACGACGGCCGTTGCGGTCGCCGTCTCGGGTGCGTCGCTCATCGGCGACCTGGGTCGCCCGGAGCGCTTCTACAACATGATGCGCGTGGCGAAGCTCAGTTCGCCGATGTCGGTGGGCACGTGGATCCTCTCCGGTTTCAGCGGCGGTGCGATGCCGCTCGCGGCCCTCGAGGTGCTGCGGATGCTGCCGCTCAAGCGAAGCGGCACCGTGACGGGTCTGGTCGGCGCGCTCGATCGCGTGGCCGGGGCTGCAGGCGAGGTCGCGTCGGCGTCCTCGCTCGAGGTGCCGGGGTCGCGGTGGTTGCGGCGGCAGTCGCGTGCTGCGGGTCGTCGTGACGCCGGGTTGCGCGTCAACGGGGCACTCGTCGGCGTCGAGAAGATGCTCGGCGTCACCGAACCGGGATTCGTCGCGCTCGGTGCGTCGATGGCGGCGCCGCTGGCGACGTACACGGCGGTGCTGCTGTCGAACACGTCGACGCCGACGTGGCACGAGTCGCGGCTGTACCTGCCGTTTGTGTTCGGCGGTTCAGCATCGGCCGCGGCGAGCGGCAACGCGATGATGTGGACGCCAGTCGAGAAGGCTGGCCCCGCCCGGGCGCTAGCGCTCATCGGGTCGGCCGTCGACCTCGGCGTGCTCAATCGTCTCGAGAAGCACCTCGACGCCGAGGGCGTCGGCGAGCCGCTGCACCACGGTACTGCCGGCAAGCTCAACAAGGCGAGCATGGCGCTCAACGTCGCCGGGTTCGTCGGGACGGCGCTGTTCGCGCGACGCTCGCGCGTGGCGTCCGTCGTCTCCGGGGCCTGCTTCGTCGCAGGCTCGGTGTGCACACGCTTCGCGGTGTTCGAAGCCGGCATGGAATCGGCGAAGGACCCGAAGTACACGATGGGGCCGCAGCGCCGCCGCCTCGACGCGCGTGGCGGGACGGAGAACATCACGACAGGCCCGCGGCTGGCCTCGGCGGATGACGCCCCCCGCACCGCGGATGGGCGCCGACCGCTGCCTGGCCCGGACGGCAAGCCCGTCAACCTCTGAGCGCTCGCGTGTCTGGCGGGTCGGCTCGTCGGCTGGCCGGGTCTGTACACGAGAAATGCGCATCTGCACCGGGATCGTGACTGCTGATACCCGTGCAGATGCGCATTTCTCGTGCAGCTGTGCTGTTCGAGTCAGCGCACGCTGATGCCGGGGGCGCCGCCGTCGAGGGGGAGGGTGCGGCCGATCACGGGCGCGCCGGGCACCTCGCCGATGACGAGGAGGCCGCCGGACGTCTGAGCGTCCGCGAGCAGCAGCAGTTCGTCTTCGCCGATCCCGTCGGCTGCGGTGATGTGCTCACGCACCCAGTCGAGGTTGCGACGCGTGCCGCCGGAGACGTAACCCTCGGCTGCGGCGTCGCGGGCGCCTTCGATGTACGGCACGGCAGCGGAGTCGATCTCGGCGCGAACGCCCGAGGCGCGGCACATCTTCCACAGGTGGCCGAGCAGACCGAAACCGGTGACGTCTGTCGCCGCCTTGACACCCGCCGCGACGGCGGCGATCGACGCGTCGCGGTTGAGCGTCGTCATCACCTCGATGGCCTGCGGGAAAACCTCGCCCGTCGACTTGTGCTTGTTGTTGAGCACACCGACGCCGAGCGGCTTCGTCAGGGAGATGGGCAGGCCCGCCTCGGCGGCGTCGTTGCGCATGAGCTTGCCCGGGTCGGCGATGCCGGTGACGGCCATGCCGAACTTGGGCTCCGGATCGTCGATCGAATGGCCGCCGATGACGGGGCAGTTCGCCTGCGCACCGACGTCGGCGCCGCCTCGGAGCACCTCGGCCATGATGTCGAGGCCGAGCACGTCGCGCGGCCAGCCGACGAGGTTGATGGCGACGACGGGGGTGCCGCCCATCGCGTAGATGTCGCTGAGCGCGTTCGCGGCCGCGATGCGACCGAAGTCGTACGCGTCGTCGACGACAGGGGTGAAGAAGTCAGCCGTCGAGAGCACCGCCTGCTCGCCGACGCGCACGGCGGCTGCGTCGTCACCGTCGTCGAGGCCGACGATGACACTCGGATTCGGCTGCCCCACGAGGTGCTTCACCGCCTCCTCGAGCTCGCCGGGCGGGATCTTGCACGCGCACCCGCCACCATGGGCGTACTGCGTCAGACGAATCGATTCCATGCATCCGACCCTACGCCGTACCCCTGACAACGACCCCGACGGGTACGCCGCGCGGACCCCGCCCGCCCATCGCCCCGGCGCACCCACGACTCCAGCGCCCCTATGATTGACACGCACCAAGGGAGGCGTCCGGGTTCCTGGTGGGCCCCCCGGTCTTCAAAACCGGTGAAACCGAGCATCTCGGTTTGGCAGGTTCGATTCCTGTCCGCCTCCGCAAGTCTCAGGGCCCCGCGAGCTGGCGGGGCTTCTCGCATGTGTCGTCATTGGCCCGTCTTCCGGCCGCGTGGGCTCGCCGCCGCGGCTCGGAGCGACGTGCCACGGAGGGTCACTCGAGCCATGAGTGCGCCGGAGCGGCGAAGGGCGTGAAAACCGTTGCTGCGCAGGATTGTCAGACCTGCCCGATAGGTTGGGGCGCATCAGCACTCGACCTGGAGGAACGATGGCCACGAGCGACGACCCACGTCGACGCATCCCGCGCACCGACGAGCTCCTCGCACGCTTCGCCGACGAGGTAGGCGCGCTCGGACGCGACGCTGTGAAGCGCGCCATCGTCTCTGCCCAGGCCGACGTCCGCGCGGGCACCATCAGCCCCGACGGCATCGACGCGGCCATCGCATTGCGCCTGCCCGAGTCGGCCACCACCCTGCGAGCGATCCTCAACGCAACGGGCGTCGTCGTGCACACCAACATCGGGCGCGCGCCTCTCAGCGACGCCGCGGTCGAGGCGCTCGGTCGCGCTGCGGGGTACGTCGACGTCGAGTTCGACCCCGTCACTGCCACGCGCGCCAAGCGCGGCCGCGCAACGCTCGACGCGCTCCAGGAGCGGGTGCCGGACGCGGGCGGCGCACTGGTCGTCAACAACGGCGCGGCGGCACTGCTGCTCGCCTGCCTCGCGATCGCCGGGGACACGGACGTCCTCGTCAGCCGCGGCGAACTCATCGAGATAGGCGACGGCTTCCGTCTGCCCGAGTTGCTGCAGTCGGCCGGGGCCCGGCTCGTCGAGGTAGGCATGACGAATCGCACGCATCTGCGCGACTACGAGAACGCCATCGTCGACGCCGAACGTCACGGCCGCCGGGTGGGCGCCGTGCTCAAGATCCACACGAGCAACTATCGCGTCGAAGGGTTCGCCGGGGTGCCAGGCGTGCGCGATCTCGCGGCGCTCGGCGTCCCCGTCATCGCGGACGTCGGCAGCGGCCTGCTCGCCCCCGAACGGGTGCTGCCCGACGAGCCCGACGCGACGAGCTGGCTGCGCGATGGCGCGACGGTCGTCACCGCGAGCGGCGACAAGCTACTCGGCGGGCCGCAAGCGGGGCTCGTTCTCGGCGACGCCGACGCCGTGGAACGCGTCCGCCGCCACCCGATGGCCCGCGCGATGCGCGTCGACAAGCTGACGCTCGCCGCTCTCGAAGCCACCCTGCGCGGCCCCGAACCCCCCGTTACCCGCGCCCTGCACGAGACGCGCGACTCGCTCCGTCAGCGCACGACACACCTTGCGGCGGCCATCGCTGACGTCGTTCCGGGCGCCGAGGTCGTCGACGTCATCGGACGCGTCGGTGGGGGAGGCGCGCCTGGTTTTGAGCTGCCGAGCCTCGCCGTCGCCCTGCCGGAGCCCTTCGCGGAGGCGCTACGCCTCGGACGCCCGTGCGTCCTGGCCCGCACCGCGCTTGGACGCTGCCTCGTCGACCTGCGGTGCGTCCCTGCGTCCTCGGACGCCGACGTCGCCGCCGCGATCCGGGCCGTCGCTGTAGGCAACGAATCCGGCACCCCAGCTGACGACGGAGGACGCGCATGACGATGGACGCGCGGCGTGATGCCACGGCCCCGTCGGCGACGACACCGCTCCTCCCCGCCAGGGGCTACGTCGCCGAGCGCAGCGGCGGCGCGGTGCGGCTCGCGGGGAGTGAGTGCTGATGCGCGTCGTCGCGACGGCCGGTCACGTCGACCACGGCAAGAGCACCCTCGTGCGGGCTCTCACGGGCACCGACCCGGATCGGCTCGAGGAGGAGAAGAAGCGTGGCCTGACGATCGATCTCGGGTTCGCGGGACTCGACCTGCCGTCGGGCGAGAAGCTCGCATTCGTCGACGTGCCCGGCCACCGTCGCTTCATCGGCAACATGCTCGCGGGCCTCGGGCCGGCGCCGGCCGTCATGCTCGTCGTCGCCGCGGATCAGGGGTGGCAGGCGCAATCGCGCGAGCACCTCGACGCGATCGACGCACTCGGTCTCAGGCACGGCCTGCTCGTCATCACGCGCTGTGGCCTGGCGACGCCCGAGCGCGTCGCCGAGGTGCGTGAGACAGCGCTCGGCCACATCGCCGCGACGTCACTCGAAGTTGTCGACGTCGTCGAGACCGACGCCGTCAGCGGCCGTGGCATCGACGAACTGCGGTGCGCCCTCGACGATCTCGTCGCGCAGATGCCACCCGTGGACACGGTTTCCCCTGTGCGGTTGTGGGTCGATCGTTCGTTCTCCGTCAAGGGCACCGGCACCGTGGTCACCGGCACGCTCGCGGCGGGCACGCTGCGTCTCGGGGACGAGTTGGAGGTGGGTGACGAACGAGCGGTCGTGCGTTCGTTGCAGGTGCTCGGGCAGCGTCATGACGAGGTCGCGCCGGTCTCGCGCGTCGCGGTCGCTCTGCGAGGTCTGCACACCGACGACGTGCCGCGCGGCACGCCCCTGCTGACGCCGGGGTCGGCGTCGTGGGTGAACGTCCTCGACGTGCGCAGCGAGGGCGGGCATGAGTGGCAGGATGCGTCGGCGGAGGTCAGCGTCCACATCGGCACAGCGTCCGTCGAGGCGCGGGTGCGACCGTTCGACGAGCGTCACGCGCGGTTGACGCTGAGCGATCCGCTGCCGTTGCGGCTGGGGGATCGCATCATCGTGCGCGATGCGTCAGCGGGGCGGATCCATTGCGGGGCAACGGTGCTCGACCTCGACCCGGCGGCATTGACGAGGCGCGGCGCCGGTCGGGAGCGCGCACGTGTCCTAGCCGGCCACGCGGTCGCGCAGCTCGAACCACTCGTCGCCGACCGCGGCTGGGTGCGCGACGAGTGGGTCACCGCCGTCGGGGCCCGCCGCCCCGAGGTGCTGCGCGAGGGGCTGCCCCTGCCGGGGGAGGGCCTGGGTCGTGTCGAGGGACTCGTCGTGCACGAGAAACAGGCGACGGCTTGGCGCGCCGCGATCATCGAGGCGGTCACCGCTGACGCCGCCGACCCCTTGAGCCCCGGGCTGCCGTCAGGCGCCATCGAGACGCGCCTCGGCGTGCCCCGACGTCTGCTGCCCGCCCTCGTCGAGTCATGCGGCGTGACGAACCCTGATGCGGGTCTCGTGATCCGCGACGGGCGGGTTGTCGGCTCACGCCACGGCTCATCGTTCGGTGCCGATGAAGCGGCCCTGGAGCAACTTCGAGAACGGCTGCGCGCCAACCCGTTCGATGCCCCCGAAGCCGATGACCTCGTGGCGCTCGGCCTCGGCAACCGGCAGCTCGCCGCGGCTGCACAGCGCGGAGCGATCCTGCGACTCAAGGCCGAGCCCGCCGACATCGTCCTGCTGCCCGACGCGCCCGCGCGAGCGATGCGCGAGCTCGCAAGACTGCCGCAACCGTTCACGACGAGCGAGGCGCGCCAGGCGCTCGGCACGACGCGCCGCGTCGTCATCCCCCTGCTCGAGCATCTCGACGCGCGAGGCTGGACGCGGCGTGACGGCAACGCGCGCGTCGTCGTGCGCTGAATCGTGCTGGACGGGGCCGAGCGCAGCACCGTCGGACGGAGCGTCGGAATCGCGACCGACTGAGGCCCACCCGAGCGCGCCGGGGGCGCACCACCCGCGCCCGGCGCCGACCGACCGCCGCTCGGGGCCGATCTTCGACGTGCGTCCAGCCGCACAGACGTAGCAACGCGCCACCGCTGGGAAGGACCCAGCGATGGCGCGTTGCGTTCGATCAGGGGAGCTCAGTCGTCGCCTTCCGGGTCGTCGGCCTTGAGCGACGGCTCGGGGTGGGCGCTGACGCGCGTCGACGTCTGCTCCTTCGCCTGAGCAGCTGCGGCGCGGACGGCGCCGCTCGGGCCGGCCTTCTCGGCGTCGGCGATGAAGCGCTCGGGGTTCTTGTCCTCGATCGTCAGCGGCTTCGACCACGACGCCGCGAGGTGGCGCAGGAAGTTGATGCCGACCTGGTGACGCAGTTCGAGGCTCGCCTGCTGACGGAAGTCGGCCAGGTCCTGACGCTCTTCCTCGGCCATGTGGTCGGAGTTCGCGATGTTGGCCTGGACGACGGCCTCCCACCAGTCTTTCGACCCGGTCGTGGCGGCGTCCGCGCGCTTGATGGCGTCGCGCAGCAGGTTGTGGTCGTGGATCGCGTCCTCGACCTGCTCGTCGTTGCTCTCGGCGTCTGCGCCGCCGGTGCCGATCTTGACGAGTTCGGGGTAGAAGTACAGCTCCTCTGCCTCAGCGTGCAGCTCGAGGAAGATGCGCAGCTGGCTCCACAGCGCGGCCAGACCGTCGGTGTCGTCGCGCGGCCACTCCTCGAGCACGGCGAACGCGCGTCGCTGAGCGGTGTGCTGCTGCAGGATGATCTCGGTGATGTCCATGGCTACCTCCGTGAGACGGCCCCGGAATCGGGGGCTGTTTGCCCTCAATCTCACGCTGACGAAGGGCGTTGCGCCAGCAAGGTGCACCTATGCGACAAAGCGTTCGTGACGGGGACGTCGCGCCCAGCGTCGCGGGCTCGATGACGACGCGCGGGACGCGGACGGCGTGGCGCTCGCCGTCGAGAGGGACGCGTTCAGGTGAGCGCGACGCGGACGATGACGGCGAGGGCGCTGACCGTCGCGAGCGCGAGGATGCTGTGGCGGAAGCGCACCGCGTCGATCGAGTGCCGCAACGGCTGCGCCGCGAGAGCGCCCACGGCCATGAACGGCAGCCACGCGAGCCCGGCACGCAGACCGTCAGCGCTGATCTGGCCGCCGATCGCGAGGCCGAGCAGTGAACTCAGTGAGCCGAAGAGGAAGAACGGCGCGAGTGTCGAGCGTGCCTGCTGCCGTGTGAGTTCCTGCAGGGCGAGGCCGAAGAACGGGCCGCCGATCGACGCCGTCGTCGCCGAGATGCCCGTCAAGGCTCCGGCGCCGAGGGCGATGCCCGACGACGGGCGTACGCGCCAGCGCGTGAGCGATCCGGCGACGGCGACGAGCACCATGCCGGCCACGAGGAGTGACGTGACGGTGTGCGACGCGTTGGCCGCGAGCCAGACGCCGAGTGGCATCGTCGCGAGGCGGCCTGCCATCGCCCACCCGAACGGCCGCCACCGGATGTCACGGTGGGCCCGAGCCATCTCCAGCACGGGCAGTGGCAGGACAACGAATAGCAGTGCCGCCGGCATGACTTGCGGAGCGACCATGACGACGAACGGCGCTGCGACGACGGCGAGGCCGAACCCGGCGATGCGTTGCACGAAGGCGCCGACGCCGACGACGAGACCGAGGACCAGCAGGGTGGTGAGCGGCATCGGACCCCACTTCGGCGAAGGTTGTCGGGCCGCGCGGAGAGCAAGGCCCGGACATAGCAAAAACCCCCGGCGAGCCGGGGGTTCTTTCCTCTGTCTCAACACAGAGTGCACCCGTAGGGATTCGAACCCCAAACCTTCTGATCCGTAGTCAGATGCTCTATCCGTTGAGCTACGGGTGCTTGCTGCTCGGCCTCAGCGGCCTCTGCAACGAGATAGAACTCTACACGCATCCTCGGGGGAACGCTAATCGGCTCGGCCGCCCCTTGTGAACCGGCCTGTGCTCCTCCGCCAGCCCCGCCTGTCATGACCTGCGATTTTCATCCACATCGGCGAATCGCGTCCCCATCCGCGATCCACGTTCACACGCGCGAACGGCGTCCACATCTGCGAATCAGCGTCACATTCGCACGCGTCGGCGCGAGTCGTCGTGACACGGGTCGCCCTGGTGGCAACGTCCGTTGAATGGGGACGTAAATCGCCGATGTGGACGCGGTTCGCGGAAGGGTCAAGAATCGTACATGGGGACGGACTGGTGCGGTCAGCCGGTGAAGGGGAGGGTGCGTTGACCGCGGATACCCGGCGTACAGACGAAGAGGGCGCCGGCGTCGGGCTCCGCGTCGTCCGGCAGGTTCTCTCGCGAGGTCGTGATGAACAGCTGGTCGAGGTCGTCGCCGCCGAAGGCCGGGCACGTCACCAGGCTCGGCCCCACCTCGACGATCTCGCTGAGCGAGCCGTCAGCGTCGTAGCGACGCACGGCGGAGCCGCCGAACAGCGCCGTCCACACTCCGCCTTCGGCGTCGACCGTCAGCCCGTCGGGGTGGCCGATGCCGTCCTCGAGCCGGACGAAGGGCCGACGGTTCGTCAGGCCGGTCTCGGCGCTCCAGTCGAACACCCAGATGATGCGGGTCGGCGTGTCGTTGTAGTAGGCGAGCGTGCCGTCGGGCGACCAGCACAGGCCGTTCGAGATGGTGACGTCACCGAAGACATGGCTCGTCGACCGGTCCGGCGCCAGCCGCCACATCGATGCCGCGCCCTCGCTCTGGTCGTAGGCCATCGACCCCATGTAGAACGACCCGTCGGGGGCGCATCCACCGTCGTTGAACCGGGTGCGCGGCTCGTGCGTCGACGGCCACAGATCGGCGGTGTGCTCCAGATCGGCGAAGTCGACCGAACGCGTCAGTGCGAAACCACGCTCCGTCGCGACGATCGCGCCTCCACCTGCGCGCGGACGCAGCGCTGCCGCGACGTCCCCGACGTGGAATCGGGTGACATCACCGCCCGGCTGGAGCTCGAGGACGTCCCCGGCCAGCATGTCGACGTAGCGCAGCGCCGGGTGGCCGCCGCCCCAATCGTCGGCCCAGATGACGCCCTCACCGTGGTAGGCGTGCGGTTTCGCGACAGCTTCAGCCTTCATGACGTCAGGCTATATCGGGCGGCAACGCTCCGCGACGATGCTCGGATGCCGCTGTCGGCTCAGACGTCCTCGGCCTTGAGTTCGGTCGGGTCCCACTTGGTGATGCCGTCGTACTGCCAGCCGCGGTCCTTGACCGCCTCGCGCGACTCGAGGCGCATCGTCGGCGTGAGGCGGTCGAGGTAGAGGTAGCCGTCGAGGTGGTCGGTCTCGTGCTGCAGCATGCGGGCGAAGAAGCCGTGCCCCTCGATGACGATCTCGTTCCCGTCGAGGTCGGTGCCCGTCACCTTCGCCCAGTCGGCCCGCGCCGTCGGGAAGTGCTCGCCGGGCACCGACAGGCAACCCTCGTTGTCGTTCTCCTCGTCGGCCTCGCCGGCAGGCACGCGACCCTTCTCGAGCTTCGGGTTGATGACGACGCCGCGGCGGTTATCGCCGAGTTCGTCGTCGGGACAGTCGAAGACGAAGATGCGCTGCTTGACGCCGACCTGGTTGGCTGCGAGGCCGACGCCGTTCGCCGCCTCCATCGTCTCGAACATGTCCTCGACGAGGGCGCGCGTGTCGTCGGTGATCTCCTTGACCCGCTTCGTGGGTGCGTGCAGGGCCTTGTGGCCGACGATGGTGATGGGGCGAACAGCCATGAGGAACCTCGAAGAACGCGGGTCGGCGGGTGGGCGTCGATCATTCTAGGGCCCTCGGGTGGGGCGACCGGGTGCATGGGTGCTCGCCGACGTGATCGAGCGAAATCGGCGGGATCGAGTGCCCCGACGCTCGATCCCACCGATTCCGCTCGATCGCGGGCGCGGGTGAGCTGCGACAAGAGGCGACGGAGCACGTCGAAGCCCCTCGACCCGACGATGCGGGTGAGGGGCTTCGAGATGAAACGAGGCGAGTGTGCTCAGTAGCGTCGCTCGTTCTTGCGCAGCGCCTCGGCGCCGTCACCGACCGACGTGTCGAGGTCGGTGGCGTAGACGCCGTCACCGACGCCGCCCTGCAGCTGCGGGTTGCGACCGACGCGCGAGTGGCCGCGGCCGTAGAAGAAGTAGATCGCGAAGCCGATGAGGAGCCACACCACGAAACGCAGCCACGTCTCGACGGGCAGGTTGAGCATGAGGTAGAGGCACACAGCGGCGGCGACCCACGGGAGGACGGGGCTGCCCGGCACCTTGAACGGGCGCTCGAGGTCGGGGCGCTTCTTGCGCAGCACGGGCACAGCCAGGCTGACGAGGAAGAACGCCGACAGGGTGCCGATGTTGACCATCTCCTCGAACTCACCGATCGGGATGGTCGCCGCTGCGACCGCGATGATGAAGCCCATGACGAGCGTCATCGGGACCGGCGTGCCCGTCTTGGGGTTCGTGCGTGCCATGCCCATCGGCAGCAGGCCGTCGCGCGACATCGCGTACATGACGCGGGTGGCGCCGATCATCAGCGTCATGACGACCGTGGCGAGACCCGCGACGGCGCCGGCTGCGATGATCTGCGCGTACCCGGGATGTCCGTGATCGCGGAAGGCCGCGGCGAGTGCGCCCTTGGGGTCGATCTTGTCGTAGCTCACCATGCCGGTGATGACGAGGCAGACGGAGACGTAGAGGATCGTGCAGATCGCGAGCGAGCCGATGATGCCGATCGGCAGGTCGCGCTTCGGGTTGCGCGTCTCCTCGGCGGTGGTCGCGACGACGTCGAAGCCTATGTAGGCGAAGAACACGAGGGCTGCGCCGGAGATGACGCCCATGACGCCGAACGCCTGCGGTTCCATGCCCGTCATGAGCTCCCACAGGGGGCGCTTGAGCGTGTCGGACGTGCTCTCGAGGTGCTGAGCCGGCGGCACGAACGGGGTGTAGTTCGACGTGTTGATGTACTGGATGCCCATCACGATGATGAACAGCACGATGAACAGCTTGACGGCGACGAGCGTCAGGTTGACGCGCATCGACTCCTTGATGCCCGTCGCGATGACGCAGGTGAGCACGGCGACGAGGCCGAAGGCGGCGATGTCGAAGTGGGTGAACCAGCCGGTGCCGCCCTGCAGATTGTCGGGCAGCTTCAACCCCCACTCACCGAACAGGATGTTGAAGTACGCGCTCCAACCCTGGGCGACGACGCCCGCGGCGAGGATGAGCTCGAGAAGCAGATCCCAGCCCACGATCCAGGCGATGAGTTCGCCCATCGTCGCGTAGGAGAACGTGTAGGCCGAGCCCGAGACGGGCACCGCCGACGACATCTCGGCGTAGCACAGGGCCGCGAGACCGCAGCAGAAGGCGCCGATGAGGAACGAGATGACGATGGCGGGGCCCGCCATCGTGTGCGCGGCTCGCCCCGTCACCGTGAAGATGCCGGCGCCGATGATGACGCCGATGCCGAAGACCGTCAGGTCGAGCGCTGACAGGTTCTTCTTCAGCTGGAACTCGGAGGCTTCCGAGTCTGCGATCGACGCTTCGATCGACTTGGTGCGCAAAAGGCTCATGTGAGCGCCCTTTCACCGGATGGTTGGAACCGTGTGAGATTACGTTCCGTCTCGCCATGTGGAGCCATCGTCCACATCGTGGTCGCGACCTCGTCGGCGGACGGGTTGAGGTGAGGTCGCGTGTTCACGGCTCACCCACCAGGCCGATTCGTCACCCTGCTCGGGCGACGTCTCGTCCCTGTCATGCCGCTGACGGTACGTGTGATCGGTGTCACTGTGGGGGTTTGGGTGGTCAACCGTGACAAATCCGTGAGGATCGGTGTCGTCCTCGGCCACTCGACGTTGCCCGCGGCCGTAGCGAGCTCGGGGCTGACGGACCGCGAGGGGGCGGGTGTCGTCGCCGCCTGACGGGCCGTGACGCTGCGACTCATGACGCTGCGATTCGCGGCGCGGCGTCTCGCGGCGTTGTTCGTCGTCGGACCAGCCGACGCCATCCCACGACTCGTCACGCTGCGACTCGTCGCGCCAGTCGTCCTCGACCCACGGGTCACGCCATTCGTCGTCGTAGCCCTCGTCGTCGGCGTGCCGCGCGTCCGCGTGCCCGCTGGGGCGCGGGTCGTCCTCGTCCTCGAAACCGAAGATGAGCCCGCAGATGTCGCGGTATTTCTCGTCGGGGTTGCGCACGTAGTCGATGACGTTGAGCGCCTGCTCCTGACCCGCCGACTCGATCTTGAACGTGCCGTAGCCGAGCAGCCGCGCGGCGGGCGAGCGGTTGTACGACATGTCCGTCACCTTCGACAGCGGCATCATCGCCACCTTCTTGACGAACAACCCGTGCAATAGGATGAGGCGCTTGTTCGTGATGACGAACGTCTGGTCCCACCATTCGACGACGCGCCAGGCGAGGTGCGCGGCGAGGACGAGCCAGATCCACCACGCGGCGTTCGTCAGCGGGCCCATCCAGGCGGGCGCGCAGATGCCCGCGACGATGACGAGGACGAACCCGACGACGCACGAGGTGATGGCGGGCAGCACGCGCGCCCAGTGCTGCTTCATCTCGAGGACGACGTCCTCACCGCGCGCGAGATAACCGGCGACGCGGTCGCTCGCCTGATGTGGGCGCAGTGGGCCCATGGGTTCAGTTCTTGCCGAGCAGCGCGTCGAAGAATTCGCGCAGGTTGGTGACGGCGTTGCGCAGCACGTCGCCGACGGCGCGCACGACGTCGGCCGACTTCGCGGGGCTCGAGAAGACGGCGTAGATGATGAACGCGAACAACAAGAACTTCAGGATCGACTTGAAGTTGATCTTGTCCATGGCGTCGTCTCTTTCTGGTGGGTGGAGCGCGCGGGGGAAGGCACGGGCAACTCTCGCATCCTTGCAGGGTTCACCCATGCTGCGGCGCAGGCGCGCCGAACCGTTTTCGCGGCGCTCGCCGGCGGGTGCGCGCCGTCGGGCCCGCCGTGGAACGCGCGCGCCGCTGTCGCTGGTGGTGCGTACGCTGACGGCGTGGATCTGGCGATGAGTCTGCGCGATGCGCTCGAACGAGAAGCCTCCGGTACGGCGATCAAGCAGTTGAGTGACGCTGTCACGCGCCTGTCGACCCGGTATCGGGCCGTCGCGGCGGCTGACGAGCCCATTCTCGCGCGCCCCGTCGACGTGCTCGCGTACGCCCACTACCGCATGCCCGCGACGTTCGGTGCGGTGCGTTCGGCGCTGCGCGCCCTCGCCGATTCCGGTGTGTTCGACGCTGATTCGGTGACGTCGATGGTCGACCTCGGCGGCGGCACCGGCGCCGCGGCCTGGGCGGCGGCGGACGTCTTCGAGACGCTGCGCGACATCAGCGTCCTCGACCAGGTGCCGGCCGCGCTCGACCTGGGGCAGCGGCTCGCGCGCGCCAGTGGGGTGCCCGCCCTCGAGCGCACCGTGTGGCAGGAGGGCCGCGTCGGGTCGTGGAACGTGACGGTCGGTGCGCCATCCGGTGGCGGCGCCGATCTCGCGACGGTCTCCTATGTGTTGAGCGAGTTGTCGCCGCAGCAGGCCGATCGCATCGTCGCCGAGGCGACGTCAGCGGCGACGCGCGCCGTCGTCATCGTCGAACCCGGCACGCCGGACGGCTACGCGCGCATCCTGCGAGCCCGCGATCAACTGCTCGAGCAGTCGTGGTCGGTCGCGGCGCCATGTCCGCATCAGGGGGCGTGCCCGTTGCTCGCCAAGACGGAACCGGATTGGTGCCACTTCGCGGCGCGCGTCAACCGTTCGTCGGTGCACCGGCAGATCAAGGGTGGCGAGCTGTCGCACGAGGACGAGAAGTTCTCGTACGTCGCGATGGTGCGTGAGCCCGCGCACGTGGCGCAGGGTGTGCCGTTGCGCGACGGCGTCGATCTGACGCAGCGCCCCAGCGAGCGCGACGCCCGCATCATCCGGCATCCGAAGAAGAACAAGGGGTTCGTCGAGCTGCAGGTGTGCGAGGCGCTCGACGCCTCAGGCCTCGCCGGCCAGGTGCGACGCGCCGTCGTGACGAAGAAGGCCGGCCCGGCCTACAAGCAGGCTCGTGACGCTGGCTGGGGCGACGCCATCGACCTGGGTGCTCGGGGCTGAGGGCTGAAACGTTGCCATGCAGTGTTTCAGCCCCGAATGAGCGTGATGGGGGCCGAAACCCTGCACTGCAGGATTTCGGCCCCCATCGAGAATGCGGCTCAGGCGCTCACGCGTCGTGCGTCGCGATGCCGTAGAGACGGTCGCCGGCGTCGCCGAGGCCGGGCACGATGTAGCCGCTCTCGTTGAGCTTCTCGTCCATCGCACCGGTGACGAGGGTGATGGGCACCTCGATGTGCGACGTCAACTCCTCGAGCTTCGCCAGGCCTTCCGGCGCGGCGATGAGCACGACGGCCGTGATGTCGTCGGCGCCGCGCTCGACGAGGTAGTCGATCGTCGCGGCGAGGGTGCCGCCCGTCGCGAGCATCGGGTCGACGACGTAGACCTGACGGCCCGACAGGTCGTCGGGCAGACGGTTCGCGTACGTCGTCGCCTCGAGCGTCTCCTCGTTGCGCACGAGACCGAGGAAGCCGACCTCGGCCGTCGGCAGGAGCCGCATCATGCCGTCGAGCATGCCCAGGCCGGCGCGCAGGATCGGCACGAGCAGCGGACGCGGCGTCGCGAGCTTGATGCCGCGCGCCGTCGTCACCGGCGTCTCGACGTCGACCTCCTCGACGCGGACGTCACGCGTCGCCTCGTACGCGAGGAGCGTGACGAGTTCGTCGACGAGGCGACGGAACGTCGGGGAGTCGGTTCGCTTGTCACGCAGCGTCGTGAGCTTGTGCGAGATGAGCGGGTGGTCGGCAACGATGACGCGCATGGGACAAACTTAACCCGTGGATCTTCCCGTGGCACCAGCGATCGAGCTCACGTACGACGCGTGGATGGGGCGCGCGCTCGAACTGGCGCGTGAGGTGGGCGCGGCGGGAGACGTGCCGGTCGGAGCGCTCGTCGTCGATCCTGACGGCGAGGTGATCGGCGTCGGCGCGAACCTTCGTGAGGTCGACGGCGACCCGACGGGTCATGCGGAGATCGTCGCGATGCGGCGCGCTGCAGCGTCGCGAGGGGGCTGGCGCCTCGACGGCTGCACCCTCGTCGTCACGCTCGAACCGTGCCTCATGTGCGCGGGGGCAGCCGTTCAGGCGCGGCTGCCGCGCATCGTCCTCGGGGCGTGGGATCGCAAGGCCGGCGCCTGCGGCGGGCTGTGGGACGTCGTGCGCGACTCACGCTCGACCCACCGCATCGAGGTGGTCGGCGGCATCCGTGAGGACGAGTGTTCGGCGGTCCTCAAGGAGTTCTTCGCGACCCGACGGTGACGCGCGCAGCGATCAGAGGCGGATGCCGGGGGCGAGGCGGCCCTCGTCCTGCAACCGGCGGAGCGCGGGAACGACGCGGTCGCGGACGCCCGCGGGGCTGATGGTGTTGAGGTAGATCTTCGTGCTGCCCTCGAACCCGGCGAGGTTGGCGATGCGCCACTTGAGCACGACGTGCCAGGGGATCTCGACGTCGCTCATGGACGGCGGACGGTGGTGCCACTCCTCGTTGCACGGCACGTCGGCTCCGGTCGCGGCATGCGTGGCGTGGACGAGGTCGGCCATTGCGTGACGTTCGTCGTCGGTCATGAGCCATGGCTCGCACGTGCCGGACGTCGACCAGATCTCGATGCTCGGGTAGCGGTGGCCGAACCCGGCGAAGGCGATCGCGTGAGCGTTCTCCGCGACGACGAGATCGTGGCTGCGCGCGTAGGCGATGAGTTCCTCGAACACGCGCGGATCGCGACGCGCCGCATCGATGTCGAGGTCGGTCGAGGTGCCGAACTCGTCGATGCCGACGATCTGCTTGTGCAGGTGGTCGAACGACGCGCCCGCCGGCTTGAGCCAGTTCTGGAAGGCCGCGACGTAGCGCACGTGCGGGTTCGTCGCGTACAGCTCGGCCATCGCGTCGATCGTCAGGTCGAGGTATTCGCGGTGCTCGGTCGGCGTCAGGGCGCCTGACGAGGCGAGCTGGTCGCTGCGCGTCGCGCCGTCGACGTAGTGGCGGCGGCCGACGATGACGTCATGGGTGCTCGCGAAGAAATCGCCTGCAGCGTCGAGGAGTTCGGCGTCCGTGGCGACCTCGGCGCGCTTGCCGAGACGCACCCGCGCGAGGCGCAGCAGGTGTTCGCGCCCTCCGTCAGCAGCCTCGTAGGCGCGGCGGCGGGCCTCGATCGCGTCGTCGAACGTGTAGCCGTGGTTGGCCTGCCAGTAGTCGACCGACATGATCTCGAACAGGTTCGGGATGCGGCGGAACTCGGCGACCTGCGACGTCACCTCGGCCGGCGTCAGACCACGCAGTCGGACGAAGCGCGGCGCCTCGGCGGAACCTGCGGCGAGGACGGAGCGCACCTTCTCCGGTGGCGTCTCGAGGTAGCGCTCGGAGCAGAACGCGCAGGACGACGTGAAGTCCTGCGCCACGAGGTCTTTGACATCAGCAGGGACGAGCCCGAGGGGACGGTCGCCGCGGCCGGGCACCGTCCACACCTTCGTACCGCTCAGCGGGTTGACCTGCTTCGTCGTGCCGTCCGCCATCGAGCGGATGAACTCGGTCGGCTGCTGGCTGGCGTCGCGCGTCATGACTCCAGTCTCACCCACGGCGCCGCGCCCCGTCTCCTCTGCGTGCAAGTGCACCTGGGTGCACTTGCGCGCAGAGGCGTGGGGCTGCGCGACCGGGCGTAACTCTGCGCACGGTGGCGCGGCCCGTCGACGATCGCGTCAGGGCGCTTCGAGTGTCGCACCGGGCCGCGATGCGGGCGTCAGCGCTGGATCCAGGTGTCCTTCGCGCCGCCGCCGGCCGAGACGTTGACGATCATCGTGCCCGCTGGGGCGACGCGCGTCATCGCTCCCGGTGTCGTGACGGCGACGGTGCGCGAGGCGTCCTGCTCGTCCGGGCGCTGCAGCACGAACGCGCGCAGGTCGACGTGGCTCGGCGCGAACGAGCCGTCGACGAGCGTCGGCAGGGTCGACAACGGCACGATGTCCTGCGCGACGAAGCGCTCAGGCGTCTCACGGATCTCCCGACGGCGCGTCTCCAGCTCGTCGGCCGAGCACTCCGGGCCGACGGTGATTCCGCTGCCGCCGTAGCCGTCGATCGGCTTGACGACGAGTTCGTCGAGGCGATCGAGCACCTCCTCGCGGTGGTCCTCGCGGGCGCACAGCAGCGTCGGCACCTGCGCGAGCAGCGGCTTCTCGCCGAGGTAGAAATCGATGATGTCGGGCACGAGCGCGTACGTCGCCTTGTCGTCGGCGAGGCCGTTGCCGGGCGCATTGACGATGGCGACCGCGCCCGCCGCGAGCACGTCACGCAGCGCGTCGCCGAGCGGACGACCGTCCGCGCCCTTCGCTTCGAACAGCTCGGTCTCACCCATGCGCGGGTTGAGCAGGTGCACGCGGTGACGTTCGCCGCCGTCGAGGCGCCACAGCTTGCCGTCGTCGACGACGAGGGCGTCTGCCGTCACGATGGCGGCGCCGACCTGGCCGCTCACGAGGTTCTGCTCGTACCAGGTCGTGTCCGTCGGGCCGGGGGAGACCATGCACAGGCCGATCTCGCCCTCGGCAACGCCACCGTCGACGAGTCTTGCGCTTGCGATGAGCGACTCGTGCAGCAGCCCGTACGTCCGGGTCGGGTGCTCGAGCGTCTCCGCGGGCGGCAGGATCTCGGCGAAGTGGTTCTCGAGCACCTCACGGTTGATGTGCGTCATGCCCAGCCCGCCGGGCATGCGCAGGTTGTCCTCGAGCACCATCCACTCGCCGGACGCGGGCGAGACGAGGTCGAGGCCGCAGATGCCGGCGCGGACGAAGTCGGCGGGCACCCGCTGGCCGTCCTTGGACCAGCCGGGCGAGCGACGCAGCATGTCGGCGTCGACGCGGCCCGCCTTGATGATCTCGCCGGGGCCGTAGACGTCGCGCAGGAAGAGTTCGAGCGCACGGACGCGCTGCTCGGCGCCGGCGCTGAGCTCGGCCCAGCGCTCGGCCGAGATGATGCGCGGCACGATGTCGATCGGGTACGGGCGGTTGCCGTCCTCGGAGTTGATCGTCACGCCGAGCTCGGTCAGGCCCTTGCCGGCCGCTTCGAGGCGGCGCGACACCTCGTCGGGCCCGAGCGTCTCGATGCGCTCGATGACGGCCGCGTAGTCGGGGCGCAGCTCCGCATCGTCGGTGACGGATTCGTCGTGCACGCCCGGGGTCTCGGGTTCGTGCTCGCGGTATTCGCTGAACGCCACGGGGACGATCTCGCCCTCTGCGCCCTCGTCGTTCGTCGGGTTCGTGCCCTGTGC
>NZ_DCNR01000062.1:0-7408 GCF_002322065.1 Dermacoccus sp. UBA1591
CCGATTTGCATTCTTTGTTCATCTGCTCGTAAAGTTGAGGCATACCGACGCGGGGTGGAGCAGCTCGGTAGCTCGCCGGGCTCATAACCCGGAGGTCGCAGGTTCAAATCCTGTCCCCGCTACCACGTGGCCCGCCGCTTCTGATCTCAGAGGCGGCGGGCTTTTTTTGTCTGAGATCGTCGTGGTGATGACGTCGAGTTCAGTGCGCCGACGGTGGCTCACTGTCGAGCAGGCCGGCCACCCGAGGCGGCTGTATGAGGGAGAGTTCATGGGGCGCCGTTCGTTTCGTCGCGAGGCGTGGCTCGTGTACCTGCTCGCCTGCGCGTTCGTGACCGTCAGCGCCATCCTGCAGCTGCGCTCCTGGAACTGGACGCTGTTCGACACTCGCATCTACCTCGACGCGACGACGAAGACGCTGAACGGCACAGCCGATCTGTACGAGGGCCGGTTCGGTGACGGCTGGCCGTTCACCTATCCGCCGTTCGCCGTCCTGGCCTTCGCGCCGCTCGCCGCATTGGCGCGGTCTGTCGCGACGGCGCTGCTGACGCTCGGCAGCCTCGTCGCACTGTTCCGCATCTGCTGGTTGCTCGCGGATCGCTCGATCGCACAGTGGAGGCTGGGGGAGCGAGCCCCGGCCCCCGGCTTGGCGACGGGAGCCCTCACGCCCCTCGCCGCCGCGGGTGGGGTGCTGCTCGCCGCGCGCTCGGACGCCGTCGGCGGCACGCTCGCCTTCGGCCAGATCAACCTCGTCATGGCCTGGTTCGTCGTCGAGGACTACCTCGGTCTCGGCCGCCGGCGCCTCGCGGGGGCTCGGCTGTCAGGCGTGCTCACCGGCCTGGCTGCGGGCGTCAAGGTGACGCCGGCGCTCGCCGCCGTCCCGCGCCTGTTCACCCGCGACCACGCGAGCGCCCTGCGCGCGCTGGGGGCGGGCGTCGTCACCGTTGGCGTCTCGGCGATCGTGCTGCCGCACGAGGTCGTCACGTACTTCACGTCGGCGTTGTGGGACACGAGCCGGCCCGGCGCGCCGGAGAGTGAGTGGAACCAGTCGCTGTCGGGCCTCGTCGCGCGCGTCATGCACGACGTGCCGGGCGCCGGCCTCGTCCGCCTGCTCGTCATCGCGGCGGCGCTCGTCGCGGGGGTGTTCGTCACGGCCGCGCTGCTGCGTCGTGACGACGACGTGGGCGCGGTCCTCGTCATCTTCGTCACGACGGGCGCGGTCAGCCCGATCACCTGGTACCACCACCTCGTCCTCGTTCCGCTGTTCGCCGTGTGGGCGATCCTCGCGACGCGCGGTTGGGCCAAGGGGCTGTACCCGGCGATCGCGGCGCAGGCTTTCCTGCTCGGGCTCTGGGTGCTCACCGGGATGTACCAGAGCGTGCCGCGCGACAACGGAGCCGAACTGCACCACGACCCTCTCGAGACCTTCATCAGCGAGGCCGTCCCGGTGCTCAGCCTGACGATCCTCCTGACGCTCGCCGCCGCGATCGCGCGCAGCAGACGGGCAACACAGCCGCACCCGACGCGCTGACGTCGTCCGGTCGCCGGCCGATTCACCAGCATGCCACCTGCTCGGGGCTCGAACCTGAGCCATCGTGTGAGCTCGCGTCGCGTCGTGGGCACCTGATTCGTCTCGGTTGGGGGCTGATGGGTCGTCTGCGCGACGGGTCGGTCACGGAATCTCGCGCGAGCCGTTCGGCCATGCCCGTGCCCGCGAGCGCGGCCGCGGCGACCTCCGACGACGCGATGCTCGCCTGGGCCATCAAGCACGGGACGGCGGCGGAACGACGCGACATCGCCGGAAGCATCGGTGTCACCTACCCGGCGGCCGCCGCGTTCCTCGGCACGACGTGTGACAGGGGCCACGGCTATGCCGGGGTGGGTCGTCAACTTCGCGAACACGCCGGCGCGGTGGAACGTCACCCTCGACGGGTCGGCTACGCGGGCGCTCAGGTTCGGCCCGCGAGCCATGACTATGGCGCACTCGGGGTGCCGGACGGGCGCCACACACTCGCGTTCGTCGACCCCCGCACCGGCGCGGTCGCTGCGAAGATCGCGACGGACCTGCACTGCGGTACTCCGGCCGGCGGTACACCCACGTCCGGATGGTCACCGACCGGGCCGGTCGAGGACGGTTCGATTCCGGCGACCCACCCGAGCTCGACGCTGCCGCCACCTGCGAGGCGCCCCAGCCAGACGCCTCCGGGCGTCGGCCCGGTCGTCGAGACCGACCACGTATCGAGCGATCGCGGCCCGGGCGTGCTGGTCGTGTCGTTCCTCGGTGCAGCGGGTGCACTGCTGGGCGCGAGGCGCCGCCTGCGCCGCGCCCGATGAGCGACGAGCGCGATCAGCGACGAGCGCGAACCGCACGCCTGAGCACGGGGGCAGGCGCTCAGGGTCGAGACGCCACGACGCGCGCCCGGTCGTAGGACGACGCCGCGGGCGAACCCAACGCAGGATGGCGACGAACTCACAGGGAGGCAGCGTATGACGTGCCTCCCTGTGAGTCAGTCGCCATCCGGCTGGGCGCCGCGAGATCTGCGAGCCGGCCCAGCGTCGGTGCAGGGAGGTGGCTTACCCTGGCGCCCATGAGCATGACGTCGGGGGTGGAGGGCAGCGTCCGCATCGATGCCTGGTTGTGGGCTGTCCGGTTGTACAAGACCCGCTCGGCGGCGACGACCGCGTGTCGCGCCGGGCACGTCCGCATGAACGGTGCGACCGTCAAGCCGTCGACGAGCGTGACGGTGGGCGCCGATCTGCGCGTGCGTCAGCAGGGCTTCGACCGCATCGTGCATGTCACGGGCCTGGTCAAGAAGCGCGTCGGGGCGCCCGTCGCGGCGCAGTGCTACGTCGAGTCGACGCCGCCGCGCCAGCGCGAGACCATCCCGCAGATCCCGGTGCGTGACCGCGGCGCTGGGCGTCCGACGAAGAAAGACCGCCGTGAGATGGAGCGCCTGCGTCACGGGGGAGCGCGGTGAGTGATCAGGGTGCGCAGGCCGACGGTGATCAGTGCGCCGGAGGGCATGCCGGCAACTCACCTGCGTTGACCACGGTGAACGCGGTCGATGATCAAGAGAAGGGCGGCTCGAGCTGGCCAAGGGCACGATTCGGGCGAAGCGCCGTCGAGGATCGGTCGGGAAGCAAGTCGAAACGCTGGGTGACGAGGCCCGCAGGCCGCGTTCGTCGCGTGCTCGGTGTCGTCATCGCGCTCGCGTGCCTGCTCACTGCCGCGCTGTGCGCTCTCATGTGGTGCGACGTGCTCATCGGTAACGTCGTGCCCGTTCTGCAGGCGCTCACGCCGGTCTGGGTGCTGATCGCCGCGGTGATGCTCGTCGCGGCGGTGCTCGTACGCCGGCGCGCGGCGCTCCTCGCGGCGCTTCCCATGCTCGTCGCCGCAACGGCGGCAGGCGTGGCACTCGCGCAGCATCCGAGCCCGCCGTCGTCGGTGCAGCATGCTGCCGGCCAGCGGCACCTGCGTGTCCTCGCGCTCAACCTCGAGTTCGGAGGCGCTGACGCAGGCGCCGTCGCCGCTGAGGTCGCCCGGGTGCGCCCGGACGTCGTCGTCATGCCCGAGACAACGGCCGTGAAGCTGCGCCTGCTCGACGCCGCGGGTCTGGGTGGGCGGCTGCCGTACCGCGCCTCGGGGCTCGTCGACGACGGCTCACGCGGCACGGCCGTCCTGTCGCGCTACCCGCTGCACACGCTTGACGACGGCCGCCACCTCGGCCCCTACGATCTGCAGATGCCGATCGTGACGGTCGCAGCACCCGGCGCCGATGTCACCGTGCACGGCGTGCACACCTACCCGCCGCTGCAGGACGGCGCGAACCACTGGCGCCCGCAGCTCGAGGCGCTGGGACGCTGGCAACGCGGCGAGAACGCGCCGCACCTCGTCATGGCGGGCGATTTCAACGCCTCGACGGCGCACCCGGCGTTCCGGCATCTCGCGGATGGACTCATCGACGCCTTTCCCGCCCAGCATGGCAACTGGCCGCCGACGTGGCCGCAGGACGCCGTCGTGCCGCCGTTCGCCCAGATCGACCACATCCTCACGCGTGGTTTCGTGCCCGTCGATGCGGGCACCTTCACCGTCCCCGGCACTGATCATGCCGGCGTGTGGAGCGACCTGCGCTACTGACGGAACACTCCCTGACGAACATCGCTCGGAAACGCGTCGTGGCTGACGCGTTTCCGGGCGATGTTCGAGGACTCGTGAGCCCGGCGGGCCTCACATGCTCTTGCGGCGGCGCGAGCTCCACCAGGCGATGGTCGTGCCGACCACGAAGATGGCGATCAGCGCGGCCGCGGCGATGAGCCAGTGGTCGGTGTCCCGCACCCAGAACGGATCCCACGAGCGGGAACGGCCGGGGATCGTCATGCTCGTCTTGACGTCGGCGGTCTGGGCACCCATGGCCAGGCCCCAGCGGCTCGGGAAGATGCTGCCGAGGCCGCGCATGAGCTGGCTGTCGAGATCGAACAGCCCACCCGAGAAGACCAGCGCGCCCATGATGACGATGACGAGCATCGGCATGACCTGCTCGTTCGTCTTCGCGAAGCTCGACAACGCGAGGCCGATCGCGACAGCCGCGAGCCCCGTCAGGAAGGCGAGGACGAACGTCTCGAGCGTCGTGTTGGCGAGCGCGACGGGGGCGGTCGGCGCGCCCTTGCCCGCGATGACGAGCAGGACGAGGATGGCGCACTGCACCGCGACGAGCAGCCCGTACGTGACGACCTTGCTGCCGATGTAGGCGAAGGGTGACAGTCCGACGGCCTTCTCCCGCAAGAAGATCGGGCGCTCGGCGACGAGTTCGCGGATGGTGGCGGCCAACCCCATGAAGACCGATCCCATGACGATGAGCGTCATGATCTGGGTTCCTTCAGCCCGCAGCGTCACCTTGCCGGGGTCGCCCCCGTTGGCGATGAGTTCCTGCTCGAAGAAGACCGTCTTCAGCCCGTGCGTGCCCGGTACGAGCATCGCCAGGCCCGCGAGGGCGATGGGGAGCAGCAGCATGAAGGCGACGAAGCCGCGGTCGGCCGCGATGACCCTGAACTGGCGTCGGATGAGCGTCGACAGCTGACGAAAGATCGACTGCTGACGCGGTGGCACGTCCCGCTGCGACGACGCGGACGGGCGCGGCGCGCTCAGGGGAGCGGACACCTGGCTGTCCATCATCGCCGAGGAGCGGAACACGTCCTGCGAGCGCTGCGGGTCGTCGGTGACGGTGTTGAACACATCGGCGTGATCGCTCGCCGAGAAGTAGGGCAGCATCTCGTCGGGCGGGCCGAAGTAGGCGACCCGTCCGCCCGGTGCGAGCATGAGCACCCGGTCGCAGACGCCGAGGCTCGCGACGTTGTGCGTGATGACGACGACGGTGCGGCCGCCGTCGGCGAGGCCGCGCAGCGTCAGCATGACGCGCTTGTCGAGGCCCGGGTCGAGGCCGGAGGTCGGTTCGTCGAGGAAGAGCAGCGACGGGCGCGTCAGCAGCTCGAGGGCAACGGATGTGCGTTTGCGTTGGCCACCGGACAGGCGTGAGACCTGGGTGGTGGCGTGCTCCGTCAGCCCCAGTTCGTCGATGACCTCCTCGACGCGGGCCTCGCGCGACTCACGATCGAGGTCGGCGGGGAAGCGCAGCTCGGCCGCGTACCGCAGGGCCTGACGGACCGTCAGCTCGGGGTGGACGACGTCGTCCTGCGGGACGACGCCGATACGGTGGCGCAGATCCTCGTAGTTGTCGTAGAGGTCTCGTCCGTCGTAGTAGACCTCGCCCTCGGTAGCCTTCTGGGCACCGATGAGGGCCTTGAGCAGCGTCGACTTGCCCGCACCCGAGGGGCCGATGACGGCGACGAGGCTCGATCCTTCGAGGCCGAAACTGACGTCGTCGAGCAGCTTCTTGCCGTCGGGCAGCGAGAACGACAGGTGGTTGGCGACGAAGGTGACGTCACCTTCGTCCTCGCTCGCGACGAGACGCCCGTTCTTCAACGTGAATCGGGTGTGGCCGACGGCGAGCAGGTCGTCCTCGCGCAAGGTGCCGCGGGTGATGCGCGCACCGTTGATGTAGGTGCCGTTGCTGCTGCCGAGATCCTCGACGGCGAAGCTGTCGCCCTGCGGCACGAGGCGGGCGTGACGCCGGCTCGCGAGCAGGTCGCGCACGACGATCTCGTTCTCGGTGCCGCGACCGATGGTGATGGTGCCCGACGGCAGGGCCATGGCCTGCGGGACGGCGCCCTGGACGGTCAGGCGGCCGGTGGGTTCGGGCTCGAGCTGCCCGGTCCATCCCTGGAACACGTCGCCGCTCGCACGTCGCTCGGCGGGGGCCTGCGGGGGGCGGGGCAGCCGGATCGGGCCGGTCTTCAGGCTCGAACCGGTCGTGGCGTCGGGCGTGGGCGCAGCGCTCGAAGCGCCGCTGCTGCGACGCGGCATCGGCACGGAGATCGAGGTTGCCTCAGGCGGGGCCTGTGACGGGCTCGCGCCGTTCGGGTCGACACTGCGCGCGACCTGCTCACCTGCTGGGGTGGAACTTCGCGAGAACTGGACTCGCGTCCCACGGGGCCCGCCGAGTCGGACGTCCTCACCACCGCGCAGATCGCGGTAACCGTGCACGCGCTGGCCGTCGACCCAGGTGCCGTTCGAGCTGTCGAGGTCACGCACCTGCCACCCCTCGCCCTGCGCGCTCACCTGAGCGTGGCGTCGTGAGACGTCGACGTCGACGATCGTGATGTCGCAGTCGCGGCCGCGGCCGATCGTCGCGCTCTCACCTGGTTGCAACCGCACGACGTGCCCGTCGACCTGCACCGTCAGTTCTTGTATTCCCACGCTTCCCTCCCGGAGCGTTCCAGCGCCCACGGGCGCTGCTGTGGTCGATGTCCAGGTTGGATCGCGGCCGGTCCGGACGGGTGTTCGCGGCTCAGACCGAGACGAGCCAGCCGTCGCGCACCTCGAAGGTGGAGGCGCCGATGCCGATGCGGTCGCCTTCGTGCAGCAATGTCTGCTCGACGCGGCGCCCGTTGACGAACGTGCCGTTGCGCGACCCGAGATCGCGCAGCAGCAGACCCTCATCCTCCGCCGTGATGACGACGTGTCGGCGCGAGACGAGCATGTCGTCGAGCACGATGCTGTTGCTGCGGCTGCGGCCGATCGTCAGCGAGTCCTCCGGCAGATCGTCGTTCTGGCCGACGACCTGAGGCGGCGCCGACTCGTACCCGCTCGAGGAGTACCCGTTCGACGGGGGAGCCGACGCATAGCCCCCAGACGGAGGTGCGGACGGGTAACCACCCGACGGAGGTGCCGACGGGTAGCCGTTCGACGGGCTCGTCGCCTGCGCGTCGGCTGCCGGCGCGGGCACGGCTCCGACGGGTGAGGCGCCACCGCGGGGTGCCTGGTCGGCGTCGCCGTCGGCCTGGTCGTGGCGCG
>NZ_DCNR01000048.1:0-7668 GCF_002322065.1 Dermacoccus sp. UBA1591
TGCGTGCCGCCGCCCGACAGGGTGCCCATGATCGAGGCGCCGCCGCCGATGTCGGAGCCGTCGCCGACGATGACGCCCTGCGTGATACGCCCCTCGACCATGGAGTGCCCGAGCGTGCCGGCGTTGAAGTTGACGAAACCCTCCTGCATGACGGTCGTGCCCTCGGCGAGGTGGGCGCCGAGACGCACGCGGTCGGCGTCGGCGACGCGGACACCGCTGGGCGTGACGTAGTCGGTCATGCGCGGGAACTTGTCGATGCTGAAGACGCTGACGGGGCCGCGCTGACGCAGAGACGCGCGCGTCATCTCGAAGTCGTCGACGGCGCACGGGCCGAAGTTCGTCCACACCACGTTGGCGAGCCGGCCGAAGATGCCGTCGAGGTTGATGGTGTTCGGCAGCACGAGGCGGTGGCTGAGCAGATGCAGTCGCAGGTACGCGTCGGGGGCGTCGTCCGGGGCGGCGTCGAGGTCGATGACGGTGCGCACGACCTTCGTCGTCACCTTGCGCGCGTCGTCCTTCGTCTCGAGGGCGGTGAGCGCGGACGGAGCCTTGGTGGCGTCGTCAGGCGTGCCGAGTGCGGGGGAGGGGTACCACGTGTCGAGCGTGGTGCCGTCGGCGGTCACGGTGGCGAGGCCGTAGCCCCAGGCGGTGCGTGCATCAGTCATGCCGCCCAGGCTACCGAGGGGTTCGCGGCTGTGGGTGGGCTCGTCCGGGTGGCGGGCCGACCCGTCTGCGATTCGCTGACACATTCGCTCCCCGGGCGATGGACGTTCGTCTCCCGTGCCACGGTTGTCGGCGCCGGGTCATAGGGTGTGGGCATGGCTTCTCTGGACCTGACGCAGGACGTCGTCGCGCTCACCGAATCGGTGTGCAACATCGAGTCGGTCTCCCTCGATGAGAGGAACCTCGCCGACGCGATCGAGGCCGAGCTCGCGACGCTCGACCACCTCGACGTCGTGCGCGACGGCAACACGATCGTCGCCCGCACGAACCTGGGGCGTGACGAACGCATCGTCCTCGCCGGCCACATCGACACGGTGCCGCTGACGAAGGATCCCGCCAACCTGCCCGTCAAGCGTGTCGGCGGCAAGCTGCACGGGCGCGGCACGACCGACATGAAGGGCGGGGTGGCCGTCCAGCTCAAGATCGCCAAAGAACTGACGGATCCGAACCGCGACATCACCTTCGTCTTCTACGAGGGCGAGGAGATCGAGGATCAGTACAACGGTCTCGGGCGCATTGCGCGCACCCGACCGGAGCTGCTCGAGGGGGCCGCGTTCGCCGTTCTGCTCGAGCCGACCAACGGCGGTATCGAGGGCGGCTGCAAGGGGACGCTGAGGGTTCACGTGCGCACCAAGGGAATCGCCGCCCACTCGGCGCGGCCCTGGAAGGGTGACAACGCCATCCACAAGGCTGCCGACATCCTCAACCGGTTGCGTGAGTACGAACCGCAGACGGTCACCGTCGACGGTCTCGACTACCACGAGGGCCTCAACGCGGTGAACATCTCCGGCGGCATCGCGGGCAACGTCATCCCCGACGCGTGCACGGTGACGGTGAACTACCGCTTCGCGCCCGACAAGAGCGCCGAGGACGCGCTCGCGTACGTCACGACGTTCTTCGATGGTTTCGACATCGAGTGCGACGATCTCGCCGGGGGCGCCCGTCCCGGCCTCGACCGCCCGGCGGCGAAGGCGTTCGTCGACGCGCTCGGCCTGCCTGTTGTCGCGAAGGAGGGGTGGACGGACGTCGCGCGCTTCTCCGCCGTCGGCGTGCCCGCGGTCAACTTCGGCCCCGGGGACCCGAACGTCGCCCACATGGACGACGAGTGGTGCCCCGAGGATCAGATCGTCACCGCACTCGAGCTGCTCAAGGGATGGCTGGCCTGATGGCGCACCACGACGACGAGCGCGACGCGCGTAGCGCCCGCGGGGGCGACGAGATGGTCGACGTCGCCTCGCAGCCCGGCCCGGTTGCCGATTCGGGTCTCGCGGCCCGCCGTGACGAGGCAGAACGCCGCAAGGCCGGCCCCGAGCACGACTACCACAAGGGTGCCGTCACGCTGCGTGGCAAGCACGTGCCGCGCACGACGACCGACCAGCGACTGCTCGACTCGAACTTCGAGGCGGACTGGGTCCACACCGACCCATGGCGCGTCATGCGTATCCAGGCCGAGTTCGTCGAGGGCTTCGGCGCGCTCGCCGAGCTGGGGCCCGCCATCAGCGTGTTCGGCTCGGCGCGGCTCAAGTCCGAGCATCCGGCGTACGCCGTGGGCGAGCAGGTGGGGCGCGCCCTGGTCAAGGAGGGCTTCGCCGTCGTCACCGGCGGGGGCCCGGGCGCGATGGAGGCCGCGAACAAGGGCGCCTTCGAGTCAGGCGGCACGTCCGTCGGGCTCGGCATCGAACTGCCCTTCGAGACGGGGCTCAACCGCTTCGTCAACCTCGGCGTGAACTTCCGCTACTTCTTCGTGCGCAAGACGGTGTTCGTCAAGTACACGCAGGGCGCCATCGTGCTGCCGGGCGGTGTGGGGACGCTTGACGAGATGTTCGAGGCGATCACGCTCGTGCAGACGCAGAAGGTGACGCACTACCCGATCGTGCTCGTCGGCACCGCGTTCTGGAGCCCGCTGCGCGAATGGTTGCGCGCGACGGTGCTCGCCGAGGGCATGATCTCCGAGCGCGACGTCGACCGCATGGTCATCGTCGACACCGCAGAAGAAGCCATCGCGTTCATCCGTGACGCTCACCGCGCCGCTCGCGCGGGCGAGCGTCCCGTCGAGGCCTGAGGAGCACCATCATGATGATCGTCCTCATCGTCGTCCTGATCGTCATCATCGGGGCGCTCGTCGCGGTTCTCGCCGGACGCATCGGCGTCGACTCGATGTCGGGCCCGAGCAGCACGTCATCGTTCGAGTTGCCGCCCGGCCCCCTGGGCGCACAGGGCGTGGACGCCGTTCGTTTCGACCAGGCACTGCGCGGGTACAACATGGGTCAGGTCGACGCGGTGCTCGACCGCCTGTTCGAAGAGATCGGTGAGTTGGAATCGCAGCTCGGCGAGAAGCCCGACGGTGCGCGCGCCACGACGGCTCGCCCTGACGCCGTGGCCGACGCGGAGGGTGCGTCTCGTAGCCGCCCGGCCGGTGACGAGGCGGCCGAGATCGTCCAGTTCCGGCGTCGCGGGCGCCGCTCGCTCGGGCACGAGCGCGAGGACGAGGCGTCTGAGACCGCGGCGCGCGAGGCCGTGGCGCTCGACAAGGGCGATGAGCCAGTTGGCAGTGATGAGCCGGGAGGCCGGCACGCGGCGTCGCGGGAGTCGTCGAGCGACCGCCACGCATGAGCCTGCTCATCGTCGGTGACGACGGTGTCGCCCGCTGCGCATGGGCCACGAGCGCACCAGATTACGTCGCCTACCACGACGACGAATGGGGGCGACGGGTGCGCGGTGAGCGGGAACTGTTCGAGCGGCTGACGCTCGAGTCGTTCCAGTCGGGGTTGTCCTGGCTGACGATCCTGCGCAAGCGTGAGGCGTTCCGGGCGGCCTTCGTCGGGTTCGAGCCGGATGCCGTGGCGGCGCTCGGGGCTGCCGATGTCGAGCGGTTGATGGGCGATGCCTCGATCGTGCGTAATCGCCGCAAGATCGAGGCTGCGGTGATGAACGCGCGCGCCGTCGTCGAGCTGCGTGCCGACGGTGGGCTCGAGGCGCTCATCGACACCTTCCCGCCTGCGGCGCACGAGCGCCCGACGACCGTGGCGGACGTCGTCGGGTCGTCGGACGAGTCGACCGCGCTCGCGAAAGAACTGAAACGGCGCGGCTTCGCGCACGTCGGACCCACGACCTGCTACTCGCTCATGCAGGCGTGCGGGTACGTCAACGACCACGCAGCAGGGTGTGTTGCCGGCGACGCCATCGAACGTCTGGCGGGGTGAGGTGGAGGCGCCCGGTGCCCGGCGCCGTCGGCGGGTCGGGCGTGACGGCTGCGTCGTTGGCGTGATCCCTCCGAGCATCACGTTGACGGCGGGGGTGCGCGCCGAACGCAGGCAATCTGTGCCGTGCCACCTAGGGACCGTCGCTCGGCACCCCCTCGGCACCCCAAACTACCGGCGGGGACGACCGTCAGACACAGGGTGCCCTTCGCGCGGCTCTGGGAGCCCCAGCCTGCGAACGGAGGGAGCGACGGGCCGCCGTCGCCGTACGCGAATGTGGACGAACATCGCCGATGGGTCAGCGGCCCTCGAAGGTCGGGGGCTGCTTGGTGAGGAAGGCGTCGACGGCGCGTCGGTGATCGTCGCTCGATCCCGTGCGGATCATGAGCGGCTCCTCGTGGGCCAACGACTCCACCAGCGAGTGGTTCGACGCGAATTCGAGCGCATCGCGCATCGCGGCGTAGGCGAGGGTCGGGCCGGCCGCGAGTCGGGCCGCCCATGACTGCGCTGCGGCGAGGGCGTCGTCCTCGATGCGGTTGACCAGGCCGATGCGCAGGGCCTCGTCGGCGTCGATCGTCCGCGCATCGAAGAGCAGTTCGCGCGCGCGGGCCGAGCCGACGAGTCGCTGCAGGCTCCAGCTCGCGCCCGTGTCGCAGCTGAGCCCGATGCCCGCGAACGCCGTCGTGAACTTGGCCGTGGGCGCGGCGATCCGGAAGTCGGCCAGCATCGCGAGCGACAACCCGGCGCCTGCCGCAACGCCGTTGACGGCGGCGATGACGGGCTTCGGCATCTGCGCGAGCGTCGTCGCGATCGGGTTGTAGTAGCGCGACACCGACTCGAACGGGCCCTTCGACCCCGCACCGAGCTGCTCGGCGTGCTCACGCAGATCCTGGCCGACGCAGAATCCGCGCCCGGCCCCCGTCAGGACGAGGGCTCGGATCGACGCATCGTCGGCGACCTGCCTGACGGCGGCGAGCAGCGCGGTCTTGCTCGTGTCGGTCAGTGAGTTGAGCGAGTCGGGGCGGTCGAGCGTGACGGTGGCGACGCCGTCGCTCACGTCGACGAGAACCTCAGAGGTGGCAGACATGGTGACGAGTTTCACACATGGATTTCGTCTGCCTGGCAGGACGCGCAATAATGGTGGGTAACAAGCTGATCGACGAGCACACCGGCCCCCTTGCGAGAGCGGGGAGTCGTGTTCGGCGCGACGGAGGATCGCGGCACGCTTCGACGATGTGGCAGAACCTAGCGCGCCGTGTGGCGCGTTCTCGAAAGGGGTCAACCCATGGCAGCGATGAAGCCGCGGACCGGTGACGGTCCCCTTGAGGTCGCGAAGGAAGGCCGCAGCATCCTGCTGCGCATGCCGCTCGAAGGCGGCGGACGTCTCGTCGTCGAGATGAACGCCGACGAGGCCAAGGCCCTCGGCGCCGCGATCACCGACTGCGTCGGCTGACGCGTTCGTCACGCACCGCTCGAAACAGGCGCCTCATCCCTCCGGGGATGAGGCGCCTGTTCGCGTCGTGCCAGCGCCGGCGGCTGGGTGGCAGCGCGACAGGCAGCCGCGCTGTGTGCCGCCACTCCTGTTTGCGCAACTCGTGGCCGAGGGTGAGCAGGCGGGCGACAGCGCTTGGCGCGCCTCGTGCCCGCGCAACTCGTCGCAGAGGGCGCGCAGGCCGGCGTCAGCGTTTGACGCAGACGAGGAGGCCGTCGCCGACGGGCAGGAGCGTCGTGAGCAGGTCGTCACGTTCGCGCAGCTCCTTGCCGAGGGCGCGCAGACGCTTCGTCGTCTCGTCGCGCACCGCGGGGTCGGCGACGCGGTCATGCCACAGCATGTTGTCGAGGACGATGACGCCGCCGCGCCGCACGAGACGCAGCGCCTGCTCGACGTACGCGGGGTATTCGTCCTTCTCACCGTCGACGAGGACGAGGTCGTAGGCGGCATCCGCAAGGCGCGGCAGCACCGTCAGGGCGCTGCCGGAGATGATGCGGGTGCGCTGGGGCGGGTAACCCGCGCGCTGGTACGCCGCGCGGGCGGCGCGCTGGTGTTCCATGCTGATGTCGATCGTGGTGAGCACCCCGTCAGCCGGCATGCCGTCGAGCAGCCACAGCCCGGACGAACCGGCGCCCGTGCCGATCTCGACGACGGTGCGCGCCGCCGTCGACGCCGCGAGCATGCGCAGGGCAGCGCCCGCGGCGCTCGTCACCGGGGTGGCGCCGAGGTGCTCGCCCTGGATGCGGGCAGCCTCGATGTGCTGGGGCTCGTCGGCGAAATCCTCGGCGTACGCCCAGCTCGCGGGCTTGAAACTGGTCATGGGGGACATCCTAGGGGCGCTCGCAGCCCCACCCGATCCGTGGGTCGGCACGCGGCTGTGCGCCGATGGCGGCTCCAGGCCCAGTGCAGCCGACTCTGCGCGCAGTGCGGCGCCAGCCCCTGTGCAGCCCACTGTGCGCGGATGACGGCCGTCGAGCTCCGCGGCCCGAGGCGCTCGACGTCTCAGCAGCAGGGCAGCGTTCGGAATGCGCGACAAGAATGCAGCATCCGCAATGGGCCCCACGAATTCTGAACGCAACTGGGCCTCAGCCGCACGAGGCGGCCAGCCGGCGGGTCCCTCAGCAAGTCCACAGGCATGCCGGGGATAATGAATGCTCGCGGCGCGCCAGCGCCGAGATGCGGTCGGGAGGACCCATGTCGATGTCGAACCCCCGGGGCGCAGTTGCCGACCCCGTTCACCCCGTCAACACGCGCTCGCGTGTGCATGTCGCCGAGCAGGCGCCGCCTGGCTGGCAGCCGCCGACGTGGGAGGAGATCGTCACCGAGCACAGTGCGCGCGTCTACCGACTCGCCTACCGCCTCACCGGCAACGTCCACGACGCAGAGGACCTGACGCACGACGTCTTCGTGCGCGTGTTCAATTCGCTCGGTTCGTACCGTCCCGGCACCTTCGAGGGCTGGCTGCACCGCATCACGACGAACATGTTCCTCGATCGCATGCGCCGCAAGCAGCGCATCCGCTTCGACGCCCTGGCCGACGACGCCGACGGCCGGCTGCCCTCCGGAGCGGCCGGGCCCGAGCAGGTCGTCCTCGACGCGCAGTTGGACGACGACGTGCAGCGCGCGCTCGACGCGCTGGCCCCCGACTTCCGCGCGGCGGTCGTGCTGTGCGACATCGAGGGCCTCACGTACGAGGAGATCGCCCAGACTCTCGGACTGAAGCTCGGCACGGTGCGTTCACGCATCCACCGCGGCCGGGCCGCCCTGCGCGAGTCGCTCGCGCATCGCTCGCCCGCCGCTCGTGAGGCGCGACGTCGTAGCGTCGTCCAGGCCGCGAAGGAGGGGCTCACGCGACGCCCGGCCGTGGGGCTCACGTGATCCGCCGGTATCGCTCGGGGCACCTGGGCGAAGCCATCGACCTGTACGTCGACGGCAGACTCGACGCGGTGTCGATGCGGTGCGCGGCGCGCCACCTGCTCGTGTGCTCGGTGTGCCGCCGTGACGTCGACGCGGAACGCGCCATCGTTCGTGAGGTGCGCGCGGTGCCCGTCGACCCCGACCGTCATGCTTCCCTCGTCGCAGGGCTGCTCGCTCTGGCGCCGGAGTGCGCGTCGCGGCCGCCGTCAGCGGCGCCTGGCTCCTGCGCCGACGAGGCCATGGTGCTGGAGGCGGCGCCCCACCGCGCTGCGGCTGGTTCCCGGGAGGACGAGATCGCGTGGCAGGATGCCACGCGCCAGCACCCGGCAGCGCGCC
>NZ_DCNR01000090.1:0-69679 GCF_002322065.1 Dermacoccus sp. UBA1591
GCCGCGCCACCGCCCGTCCATTCGTTGCGTTCGAAGACGTCGACGGCGAGCCCGGCGCGCGCCAGCGTCACGGCCGCGGCGAGACCGTTGGGTCCGGCGCCGACCACGGCCACGCGCGTCAAGTTCATGCGTGAAGCGTAAGGAGGCGGCTACGGACGCGGGGCGCCGGGGACGAATGTGACCCAGAATCGCAGGTGTGCACGGCTCAGAAGCGGACGTCGGCGGGGGCGTGCGTCGTCGGCAGACGCGCCTCGACCCAGGCTGCGTACCCGCCGATGACGTCGGTCGCGTTGACGAGCCCGACGTCCTGCAGCGCCCGCGCCGCGACGCTCGAGGAGAAACCGTGGCGGCAGATGACGATGTACCGCGTCTGCCAGCTGCTCGCCTCCGGGATGCGCCACGCGTTGCTCGGATCGAGACGCCACTCGAGCACCGTGCGGTCGATGACGAGCGCACCCGGGATGTTCGCGCTCTCGGCGCGATGCTCCGCCGTCCGCGTGTCGACGATGACGGCCCCACGCTGCTGCTCGTCGAACGCCTGGCGCGGTGTCAGCCGACGCCATCCCTGACGCACGCGCGCGAGGTAGGCGGTCGAACCGCGGTCGCTGTCAGCTGGCATGGCCGGGCCGGTGGGGCGGACCTGCGACGGTCGCCTGGCTTCGTTCGTCCCCTTGTTCGGGGTCATGTGCGCCGAATGATCTCGGTGTCGTCGTCTCCGCCGCGCCCATGGCGCGTCGCGCTCGCGCCGCCGTCAGTGCCGACGTCACGACCGGCACGTCCGGGGCGCATGGCCTGCGTCCGGGCGTCGTCATCGCCGTTGTCGGCGCGTACGGGACGGAAGGCCTGCGTCCGGGCCTCGTCGCGTGACGTGCCGTAGGGCGGGGTGTGGTCGACGGCGGCTTCACCCGAGCGCTCGTACCACCGCGTCGAGCTGGGCGTGTCGTCGAAGTCACGGAAGTCGTCGTACTGGCGACTGTCGGCGCGGCCACCGAGCGGGAGGGGACGATCGTCGGCGCGCGATGCGTCGTCGGTGCGAGCGTCCGCCGGGTGCGCACCTTGCGCAGAGCCACCCTCGAGCACTCCCGCGCGGCGCTCACGCCGACGCCGTGAGGCGCGCGAGATGGCACGCGCGATCGCGAGGAGGATCGCCAGCACGAGCCCGAGCGTCAGGCCGAGCACGAGACCCGTCCAGTTGTCGACGACGTCCTGGCTCGAGCAACTGCGCTTGAGTTCGGGGTAGAGATCCTGCAGCGTCTCGATTCCCGGCGGCAGCGCGAACAACACCATGACGCCGAGGATCTTGCGCCACACGCCGTCGAGCAGCATGACGCCGACGCCCGCAGGCAGGAACAGCCACACGTTCGGGGGCCGCGAGCCGGCGCTGAACCAGTACTCACGGGCGAGAGGCCGCCATACCGACCAGTCGCAGCCCGCCGCCGGCACCCCGAAGTAGTCGTTCTTGACCGGGCTCAACGTCACGACGGCCGCGACGACGAGACACCACGTCAGCAGCGCGAACCCGAGCCGATCGGCGCGTGAGCGGCGCGTCGGGAAGAGCAACGTCGTCAGCAGCGCGAGGACGAACCCGCCGAGCACGGCCGGGCCTGTCCAGGGAAGGGCCTTGAGGATGAGCTGCAGCTGCTCGAGCATGGCGCCTCCAGGGCTTCCCGGCGTGGATTGGATGACGCAACACGGTAGCAACCAGGCGTGACCTGTTCGTTATCGACGCGCGGGCGGCGGCTCGACCGTTCGCCGTCAGTGTCCTGATGATGTCGGCCAGCGTTTGGGATGCCCAGGCTCAGATGAACCCTGTGGAAGCCCCCGGCTTGGCTGCCTCACTTCCTGGACGCGCAGGTTCGTGCCCGTCGTCAACGCAATCGAGATGGGGCATCCGACCCGCGCAACTGCGTCAGGGAGCATCGACGCAGAACGTCCCGGCCACCTCAGGGTGACCGGGACGTTTCACGTGAAACACGCTGACGGATCAGCCGCGGATGCTCGCGTCGAACGCGCCGAGTGCGGCCGTCGCGCCGGAGCCTTCGGCGACGACGATCTGCTTGTACGGCTCGGTCGTGACGTCGCCGGCGGCGAAGATGGCCGGGTCGGACGTCGCACCGCGGTCGGAGATGACGATCTCCTTGCGCTCGTTGAGGTCGACGACACCGTCGAGGAACTCGGTGTTCGGCAGCAGGCCGATCTGGACGAACACGCCCTCAACGTCGATGCTCTTGCTCTCGTTGGTCTCGCGGTCGGTGTACGTCAGGCCGGTGACGCCCTTGCCGTCGCCGACGACCTCACTCGTCGCGGCCGACAGGATGATGTCGACGTTGGGCAGCGACTTGAGCTTGCGCTGCAGCACGTCATCGGCGCGCATCGTGTCGAGGAACTCGACGACGGTGACGTGCCCGACGACGCCCGCCAGGTCGATCGCAGCCTCGACGCCCGAGTTGCCGCCACCGATGACGGCGACGCTCTTGCCCTTGAACAGCGGACCGTCGCAGTGCGGGCAGAAGGTGACGCCCTTGTTGCGGTACTCCTCCTCGCCCGGGACGCCCATGCGACGCCAGCGGGCACCCGTCGCGAGGATGACCTGCTTGGCGCGCAGTGCGGCGCCCGTCTCGGTGACGACCTTCTTGAGGCCGTCCTCGTCGGTGATGGACGCGACCTTCTGCGCCTTCATCACGTCGATCTCGTACTCGTGCAGGTGCGCCTCGAGCGCGGCGGCGAGCTTGGGGCCCTCCGTGTACGGCATCGAGATGAAGTTCTCGATGGCGTTCGTGTCGAGCACCTGGCCGCCGATGCGCTCGGCGACGAGGCCGGTGCGGATGCCCTTGCGTGCGGTGTAGATCGCGGCCGCGACGCCCGCGGGGCCACCACCGATGACGAGGACGCCGAACGGCTCCTTCTCGCTGAGCTTCGCCGCGGCCTTCGCGTCGGCGCCGGTGTCGAGCTTGCTGATGAAGTCTTCGACGGTCATGCGGCCCTGACCGAAGACCTCACCGTTGAGGTAGACGGTCGGGACGGCCTTGATGTCGCGCGCCTCGATCTCGTCCTGGAACGCGCCGCCCTCGATCGCGATGTGGTGGATGTTCGGGTTGAGCACGCTCATCGCGTTGAGTGCCTGCACGACGTCGGGGCAGTTCTGGCACGTCAGCGACATGTATGTCTCGAAGTAGAACGTGCCCTCGATGTCACGGATCTGCTGCGCCTGCTCGTCACTGACCTTGACGGGGTGGCCGCCGACCTGCAACAACGCGAGGACGAGCGACGTGAACTCATGCCCCATCGGCAGGCCCGCGAAGTGGACGCCGACGTCCGTGCCGGCGCGAGCGATCTCGAAGCTCGGGCGACGCTCGTTGTCGTCGCTGCGCTCATAGCTCACCTTGTCGTGCAGCGCCTCGATCTCCCTGAGGAGCTCTTCGGTCTGCTTCGACTTGTCGGAGTCGTCGAGGCTGGCGCGCAGCACGATCGGTTCACGAAGGTTGCCGAGCAGCTGCTGCAGCTGGGCTGTCATGTTGGCGTCGAGAACGGCCATGGGGTGCCTCCTGGTGTCGGCGAGGGGACGAAAAAGGTACGGGTTGGCCCGAACGGGGCGGTGTGTCAAGAATCTGTGGAGAGAAGGTCTGGCGAGAAGGTCTTGTGAGCCCACGGCGGGCGACCGGGGCGGGGCAGGTCACGAGTGGAGAGGGACGAGAGCCTTGGGGGCGTTCTCGTCACCCTCCACCCGCGGCCTGAGGTCCGAAACTCTGCATTGCAGGGTTTCGGACCTCAACCGGGGCGTTGCGGACTGAAACTCCGCCATGCCGAGTTTCAGTCCTCAGGCGGGCGGGCGCTGCCAGCAGCATGAGCCCCACAGTCGAGAGCGGAAAAGTCTCCACGCGGGGCCAGCTCTCAGGCGATCACGCCAGGCCGGGCGCCGCCCCGCCGTCGGAGGCGAACGAGTGAGCGTGCGAACTCGTTCGGTGATCACGGCGAGGCGGCGACCGGCTACGACCTGGCGACGATCAAGCGAGCCTGGAGGCTGACCTTGCGAAGCCTCCAGTGTGAGCGTTGAGGAGCCAGGTCAAGAGGGCCCAACTGAGTTCAATTTGATCCTGCAAAGGGCTGAACTCAGATCTTGCCGACGAGGTCCAGGCTCGGGGCGAGCGTGTCGGCGCCCTCTTCCCACTTGGCGGGGCAGACCTCGCCCGGGTGGTTGCGGATGTACTGGGCGGCCTTGACCTTGCGGACGAGTTCGGCGGCGTTGCGGCCGATGCCCTCGGAGGTGACCTCGGTGAACTGGATGACACCGTCGGGGTCGACGAGGAAGGTGCCGCGGTTGGCGAGGCCCTCGTCCTCACGCAGGATCTCGAAGTTGCGCGAGATCTGCAGCGTCGGGTCGCCGATCATCGCGTAGTTGATCTTGCCGATCGTCTCGGACGAGCCGTGCCACGCCTTGTGCGTGAAGTGGGTGTCGGTGGAGACGGAGAAGACCTCGACGCCGAGCTTCTGCAGCTCGTCGTAGTAGTCGGCGAGGTCGCCGAGCTCGGTCGGGCAGACGAACGTGAAGTCGGCCGGGTAGAAGAAGAAGATGCTCCACTTGTCGGCGACGTCGGCCTCGGAGACCTCGACGAATTCGCCCTGCTTGAAAGCGGTGGCCTTGAACGGCTTGATGGTCGTGTTGATGAGCGACACGTCATGCTCCTTCGCGTTTGGGGATCGGCGGCGAGCGTGGCGCCGCCGCAAGCATTCCTTAACTGGAATGACTCCATATTAGCGTCTCTGGTCGCCATGTCCAACAGCGGGCCGCATGAACATCGCGTGAACGACCCGCCCCCCCTCGCGGCGCGCCCCGAGTTCTCAAGCCGACGGCTGTGTGCACATCTGCGATTCACGGTCACATTCGTTCGCGACGGCGTGGTCGAGTCGCGACCATCTTCACCGTCCGACCGTGGCAACCTGGGGCCATGACGACCCACGAGCACACCCACCCACTTCGCGGCGTCATGATCTTTGCGCGAGACCCAGAGACGTCATGCCGGTGGTACGCCGAGCGCGTCTTACGCGTGGAATCGACTGCCGTGCAGGTTGATTCGGGGTTCTGGTTCGTCGAGGTCGATGGTGTCGAGATCGGCTTCCACCCCGCCGACGTCGAGCGCAACCCGTTCGGTACCAGCGTCGTTGCCTACTTCGCGACGGGCGATCTCCGCACCCATCGCGAGGCGCTTCTCGATGCGGGAGCCGAGCATCATCGGGGGCCGCTCACGATCGGCGGCGGGCGCAGCATCTGCCAGCTCATCGATCCGTTCGGCGGAGTCTTCGGCCTGGATGGCCCGCCCTGACGCCCAGCGCCTCCGAACATCGTCCGGAAACGCGTCAGACACGACGCGTTCTCGGGCAATGAGCGCCGCGCAACCGATCACTGCAGACCCTCACGATCGACGCGCCGTCGAGACACGGCTCAACCTTTCGTCACGCGCTCCACGACAGGCCGAGCAGCGTCTGCACGACCTCCTCGACGGCGGCCGGGCGCGGCGGTGCGCCGTACGTCGCGACGTGCAGTTCTCGGCCCGCACCGACATCGGGGGGCGTGACGACGCCTGGGTTGCGGTGGCCCGCGAGCGCGAGTGCAGACAGCAACGTCACCCCGAAACCCGCTGCCACGAGAGCTTGTACGGCGACGACGTCGTCACTGGCGAAGCCGATGTCGGGCCCGATTCCGACGGAGGCGCACAGGTCGAGCAGCCCTGTGCGGCAGCGCTCGCAGCCCGCGATCCACCGGTCGTCGGAGAACCTTCGCAGTTCTTCCGGCCGCAGGCCCGTCGCTTCCCTCTCGCCGGAGGCGCGCCCCTCCGCGATCGTGCCGCCAACCGAACGAGACGGCTCGACGAGGTGCAACGCGTCCCACCCGAGGTGCTCAACGGTGACGTCGTCATCGAAGTGCTGCCCGGAATAGGCGAACGTGATGGCGACGTCGACCTGCCCCGAGCGCAGCAACGCGGCGGCTTCCCGCGGTTCGACCTCGACGATGTCGAACGTCAGACCAGGTGCTGTGTCGGCCGTCAAGCACGAGAACATGAACCCGACGGGCTCGTTCAAGGTGCGCGGGGGCCTGACACTCGCCGCCTCGCTCGGTGCCGACGAACGCCGCGCCGGGCTCCTCACCTGTTCCACCGGCAATCACGCCCAGTCGATCGCCTACGCCGCACGGGTCGCCGGACGCGGGCACTCATCGTCATCCCGCACTCGGCGCCAAGTGTGAAGGTCGACGCCGTGCGCGCCCTCGGGGCTGAGGTCGTCCTCGAAGGTGAGCGACTGCCCGAGGCCGCGGCCCATGCCCGAACCCTCGCGGCCGAGCGCGGCATGCGCTTCGTCGACCCAGGCAACGAACCGGCGATGATCCACGGTCACGCCACGGTCTACCTCGAGCTGCTCCAGGCGCATCCGGAGATCGCGGAGGTCGTCATCCCGATCGGCAGCGGCTCCGGGGCCGCCGGCGCCTGCCTCGTGCGCGATGTCATCGCCCCGCACGTGCGGATCATCGGGGTTCAGGCGGTCGGCGCCCCTGCCGCCTACGAGTCGTGGGTCGGTGAGGCGGAAGTCTCCCGAGAGGCCAACACCCGCGTCAGCGGGTTGGCCACGGGATGCGGCTTCGCCACGCCGCAGAGCGTCCTGCGCGGCTCGCGCGGCACGGCAGGCATGTCGGACTCGCCGCGTTCGAACTCGTGCCGGACGACGCCATCGACGACGCCGCGCACCTGCTCGCCACCCACGCCCACCTGCTCCCGGAGGGCGCCGCAGCTGCGTCACTCGCAGGGCTGCGTGCTCGTCAGGAGCGGGACGGGGAAGCGCAGGGCGGTTCGGTCGCCGTCATCGTCACGAGTGGCAATGTCAGCACTGACGAGTGGAAGCGGCTCGCGAGCCGGTGACGCGTCCCTCGACGGAGCGCCCCAGGCCATGGGAGCGAAACACCCTCGGTGGGAGGGTTACGAAGCTCCCACCGAGCGTGTCCTGCTCCCGTCGGCGGAAATGCTCCCGTCGGTCAGCCGGCCTGCGTCCGGTAGGGGACGCGGCTCCACTCGAGGACTGCGGGTGAATCGGTCACACTCACCTTGAGCCAGTCCTTGTTGTTGTCCGAACCGTCCACCGTGATGCGGGTGAGGTTGTTCGCGCTGACCTTGAGGCCGTAGAACGAGAGCCACCGCGATCCGCTCGCCAGCGGCCGGTCGCTGGTGTAGACGTGCGAGTCGCCGTTGATGAGGTAGACGGGGCCATGGAACGCGTTCGACTGCTTGACGAGTTCGGCGACGAGCGGCGTGAACGCCGTGTTGTTCTCGTGCGGCACGTCGTACGTCGGGTCGAACATGTCCGCCTGGAGAGAGACCGCGACGGCGCGGGACTTGTGCTTCTTCGCGTCGGCGAACGTCGAGCGCAGCGCCGCCAGGTTGGTGTTCATCCGCGCCTTCTGCTCCGCAACCTGCGCGGGCGTCGCCGCCTTCTCGCCGATACCGGTCCACGGCGCGAGGTCGTCGTTCGACCCGACGACGTGCAGCGCGGCGAAGCTCACCTTCGCCTTGCGCCACGTCACGATCTCCGGGAAGGCGCGGTTGACGCCGTCGATGTGCTGGGGGCGCCCGTTCGTCGTGTTGTTCTTCACGAAAAACGTGGAACGGACGGCAGAGAGGCGCTCCAACGGGTTGTACGCGCCGTTGTTCGGGCGGTGGCAGTCGGTCCATTCGTTGTCGCCGGGGGTGTAGACGAGCGGGTCGCGGAAACGGTCGAACTGCTTCTTGATCGAGGCGAAGTAGCTGTCGTCGCAGCGCGTCGAGCCGTTCTTGATGTCGCCGACGTGCTGAACGAGTCGCACGTCGGGGTCGGCGTTGATCTCGTCGACCCACTTCGGGAACGCCTCGATCTGCGCCTGGCCGTAGGGGACGTCACCGATGACGGCGAAGGTGTAGCTCGCATGGTGCTTCGCGCCGTTAGAGACCGCAACCGCCTGAGTGGGAGCCATGCCTGCGAGGCAGGCGAGAGCAGCAAGGGCGGCCGGGGTGCGATGTTTCACGTGAATCCTCCAAGTCAGGGTGCGGGCAACCCCTGCATCCCACGCCTTCGAGCTGACGACGGCGAGTCGCCGGCGCGAACGGGACATGAACGGCTCGGGCGACGGCGAGCGAAACACCCTCGGTGGGAGCGCCGTGACGCTCCCACCGAGGGTGTTTTGCTCGCCGTCGGCGACCGAGGCCCGCCGGACCGTCAGTCGACCTGGGTCAGGACGACTTCACCTCTCTCTTGTTGAGGCGGATGAATCCGATGACCATCGGAACCACGAGCCACAGCACGTGCGCGACGGCGAACTTCGCCCACCCTTCGTTCGACATCGTGCCGTCGTAGAGCGGCTGCGTCGTGAGGTTGAGGTCGATCCACTCACCGACCTTGCGCATCGTCTCGCCGAACGACGTCACGATGCTCACGAGGATCGGGATGAACAGGTACGAACAGATCGCGGCGGGGGTGTTCTGGAAAGCCAGGCCGAATGCGATACCGATCGAGACCGCGATGAGCTGTGCCAGCACGTTGCCGCCCACGGCGCCCCACGACATCGTCCAGTTGGCGTCGTGACCGAACGCCGCCTGGGCGATGAGCGTCGTCGCTGCACCGATCGCGAACGCAAAGATGATGGAGAGGGCGCCGAACAGCAGGCCCACGGCCCACTTGGCGAGGACGACGCGTGAGCGGCGCGGTTCCAGCGTGAACGTGACGAGCGCCGTCCGCTGCGACCACTCACTCGTGACGGTGAGGATGCCGAGGATGGGCAGGAGGAAACCCATCGGGATACCGGCAGCGGCGACGAAGTTGCCGAACCGCGGCGCCGACTCGCGTCCACCGAACATCACCGCGATGGACGCGATGATGATGAGGACGCCCATGGCGATGAGCAGCCACTTGCCCGCGCGGGTGTCGACCATCTTGCGCATCTCGACGCCGAAGAGGCGCCCGAAGGAGACCGGGGAGGTGCGACCTTCGTCACCGAGGCGCCTCGGAAGACGTGAGTGCGCCGGAGCTGCACTGCCCTGCTGCGGCGCGCGCTGCCCGCCCTGTGCCTGCATGTGCGGACCGCCCGCCATGGCGGGCTGCTGCTGCGGCGGGTAGTGCGCTCCGCCCTGCGGCTGGTTGGGGTTCATGGGGGTACTCATCGCGCAACCTCTCGGGAGTCGGCGGCGGTCAGGTTGAGGAACATCTCTTCGAGGCCGGAGCCACCGGCCTGACCGAGCTGAACGAGGACGATGCCGTGCTGGGCTGCGACGCGCCCGACCTCGATGGGCTCGACCGTCGTGTGGATGCCGGTCTGCGTGCGCTGGACCTGGATGCCAGCGGCCTCCAGCGCGGAGGCGAGGGCAGCGTCGTCGGTGCTCGCGGCGTTCGTGCCCGCACCGCGCAGCAGCTCCTGCTTCGTGCCCTGACGCACGATGCGGCCGCGGCCGATCATGACGAGGTCGTCGGCGATCTGCTCCACCTCGTGCAGCAGGTGGCTCGACAGCAGCACGGTGCCGCCACGCTCGGCATAGGAGCGCAGGAGGCCACGCATCCAGCGGATACCCGCCGGGTCGAGGCCGTTGGCCGGCTCGTCGAGGATGAGCACCTCGGGGTCACCGAGCAGGGCGTGCCCGATGCCGAGGCGCTGACGCATGCCGAGCGAGTAGTCGCCGACACGACGCTTCGCCTCGGGCGGCGTGAGGCCGACGACGTCGAGGATCTCGTCGACACGGTCGGTGCCGAGCCCCATCGTCTTGGCGCCGAGCGTGAGCACCTCTCGGCCGGTGCGGCCCGCGTGCTGGGCGCTCGCGTCGAGCAGGACGCCGACGTGGCGGCCCGGGTTATCGAGCTTGCTGTAGTCCTTGCCGAGGATGGTGGCGTGACCCCGCGTCGGCGGTGTCAGCCCCGTCATCATCCGCATGCACGTCGACTTGCCAGCGCCATTCGGGCCGAGGAAGCCGGTCACACGACCCGGCTTGGCCTGAAAGCTGACGTTGTCGACCGACACGGTGTTCCCGTAGACCTTGGTCAACCCCTCTACTGTGATCATGGTCTCAACCCTAGGAGGCTCACGCCGCGTCAGGCCGCATCGGCGTGTCATCTCATCCTCCCGACACCGAGGATTCATCCGCGCGACGGAGCCCGCGTCATCCTTGCGACGGACGCGCGGCGCGCGATGCGAGCATGGACGCATGAGTGACACGACGCGCGGCGAACGGTTCGTCGAGGTCGACTTCTACGAGCGCGACCTCGACGGGGCCCGCTTCGTCGACTGTCGGTTCACGGCGTGCGACTTCACGGAGAAGAACCTCGTCGACGTGACGTTCGAAGGATGCGCCCTGTTCGACTGCCGCTTCAACGACACCACGCTCGAGCGGGTCGCGTTCACCGGCGCCACACTGAGCGGCTGCTCGTTCGCGATGACGACGCTCGACGGCTGCAAGATGACCGGTTCGACGTTCGCCGACTGCGGGTGGCGCCACACGACGATCGTCGGCGGGCAGTGGGCGATGGTGACGATGCGTCAGCAGAAACTCGACGGCCTCGACTTCACCGGCGCCCGCCTCAGCGACGCCGACCTCAGCGAATCGTCCCTGCGCAGAACGGTCTTCGCCGACGCCGACCTCAGCGGCGCCACCCTGCGCGGAGCCGACCTACGGGACGCAGACCTGCGCGGCGCCCGCGTCGACGGCATCGATCTCGCCCAGGCACGCTTCGCGCAGACCCGCATGGACGTCGACGCGGCGCTCGCCGTCGCAGCGGCGCAGGGCATCGTCATCGGGTGACGGTCGTCAGTTCGCGCGTCTCGGAAGATGCGCGATCAGCGGGTTGCCAGGCGAGCAGGCCGTGGTGAGACGCGGCGTGTCAGCAGCCGTCGTCGCCGGGCGTGGGGGCCGTGTCGCCGGCACCACCGGCGTCGGCGCGGGCGAGCAGCACGAGATCGCGCGAGTCGAACGCCGGGCTGTAGGACGTGTGCGTGTAGCAGCCGCCCTGATGATGACCGCCGATGAGGCCGATGACCTGTTGCTCGCTGTGGCCCTTGCTCGTCACGGTCGTGACCCACGGCGAGCCGCTGCTGCCCGTCGAGTAGCCGTCGCAGTGGAATACGGGGTCGTTGTCGTCGTCGAGAACGGTGGTGTGGCAGACGGTCGGCATGTCGGAGTCGTTGTTGTACGACTGGACGGAGACTGGCTTGCCGGCCGCGCGGGAGCGCCCGACCTCCAGCTCGTAGGCGCCCGTGGCGTCCTCGATGTGCTGGACGTTCTTGCCGCTGCCGTGCGTCTCGATGCTCAAGAACGCGACGTCGGCGTCGGGATCCTGATTCTCCATCCATGCGGAGTCGAGGAACGCGGCCTTCACCTTCCACGTGCCCAACGGGCGAGCCCCACCCGAGTACTGCGGGACGAACACGAGGTCGTCGGACTTGCCGCCGAGGCAGTGCGCGGCCGTCATGATGACGTCCTTGCTCTCACTGTGGACGACCGAGGCGGTGCAGAAATGCGCTTCGTCCCCATCGTCGGAGGGTTCGATGAGCACCCCGGTGCGTGCCGTCGGGTTGGCGCCGGCCGCCTGAAGGGTGCGGCCCCCTTCGGCCGTCGGTGCGGCGGTGAAGACGAGGGCGCCGATGCACCCGGCGGCGGCGAGCGCCCGGCGCGCACGGGCGAGGTGGAGCAGCTGATCCATGACACCTCCTCGACCGCGCGGGCGTGCTTCGTACCGTGTGGTACATCGGCGTGGCGGCAGGCAGCGTTACGCAGCTCTCCCCCCATGGAGGATCGGCGCAGTACATCTGCAACGCGTTCAAGGGCGGCCAGTCATGACGCTCTGGTCACGACCCGCACGTAAGACGGGGCTTGCACACAGAAGAGTGGCGCGTCGGTGCGGCGCTCGAGAAAGCCGGGTGCGTCTCGCATGTTTCACGTGAAACGCGAGCTGCACCCGGCCTCGTGGCATCGATCGTCAGTTCGTCGGGAACCCGAGGTCGACCTGGCTCTGCGTCGGGTCGGGCCAGCGCGTCGTGACGACCTTGCGGCGCGTGTAGAAGTTGAACGCCTCCGCGCCGTACATGTGGGTGTCGCCGAACAGCGACTTCTTCCAGCCGCCGAAGCTGAACGAGCCGACGGGCACCGGGATCGGCACGTTGACGCCGACCATGCCGACCTCGATGGCGAACTCGAACTCGCGGGCGCTCTTGCCGTCACGCGTGAAGATCGCGACGCCGTTGGCGAACTGGTTCGCGTTGATGAGTTTGACGGCGTCCTCGAACGTCTCGACGCGCACGACCGACAGCACCGGGCCGAAGATCTCCTCGTCGTAGACCTTCATGCCGGGCTTGACGTCGTCGACGAGGCTCGTGCCGATGAAGAAGCCGCTCTCGTCGAAGTGCTTCTCGCGGCCATCCACGACGACGCGCGCACCCTCGTCGGCTGCGCCGGCGACGTACGAGGCGACGCGGTCGCGCGCCTCGCGCGTGATGAGCGGACCCATCTCGGAGCGCTCGTCGAAGCCGTCGCCGATGACGAGCTTGCCCATGCGCTCGGCGATCTTGTCGACGAGCGGGTCGGCGACCTCCCCGACGGCGACGAGCACCGACACGGCCATGCAGCGCTCGCCCGCCGAGCCGTACGCGGCGCTGACGGCCGCGTCGGCGGCGGCGTCGAGGTCGGCGTCCGGCATGACGACCATGTGGTTCTTCGCGCCGCCGAGGGCCTGCACGCGCTTGCCGTTCTTCGACGCGCGCTCGTAGATGTACTGCGCGATCGGCGTTGATCCGACGAAGGAGACGGCCTTGATGTCGTCGTGGTCGAGGATGCCGTCGACGGCCTCCTTGTCGCCGTTGACGACGTTGAGCACACCGTCGGGCAGGCCGGCGTCCTTGAACGCCTGCGCGATCCACAGCGCGGCGGAGGGGTCGCGCTCGCTCGGCTTGAGGATGACGGTGTTGCCGCACGCGATCGCCGTCGTCACCATCCACAGCGGCACCATGGCCGGGAAGTTGAACGGCGTGATGCACGCGACGATGCCGACGGGCTGGCGCACCGAGTGGACGTCGACGCCCGAGGAGACCTGCTCGGAGAACTCGCCCTTGAGGTGGTGCATGAGGCCCGCGCAGTACTCGACGTTCTCGAGGCCGCGCACGACCTCGCCCGCGGCGTCCGAGACGACCTTGCCGTGCTCGGCCGTGATGATGCGCGCAAGTTCGTCGCTCTTCGCCGTGACGATCTCGCGCAGCTTGAACATGACGGCGGCGCGCTTCGTCAGCCCGGTCGCGCGCCAGGCCGGCAGGGCGGCACGTGCGGCGTCGACGGCCTGCTCGAGGTCGCTGACGCTCGCGAGCGCGACGCGAGCGCTCACCTCACCCGTCGCGGGGTTGAACACGTCCTGTTCTCGGCCGGTTCCGGCGACCTCGCCGCCGTTGATCCAGTGGCCGATCTGCTTGATGTCACTCATGGTTCACACCTTCGTCTCGTGGGTCCCGCGATGCGCTCGTGGCTGTCTGCGGGGTTCTGGGTGGTCAGTGGTGCGAGCGCCGCGTGGGGCTCGGTGGTGGTGACGCGTGGGGCCAGCGATGGTGCCGCGTCGGGCCGGGGCTGGTCGTCCGTGGCCACGCGACTCGCGCGGGCGCTCGGTCAGGCGTCGCGGCGTGCGCCGCCGTGGACGTAGCCCTCGGGCAGGCCTTCGGCGTCAGGGTCGACGGCGGCGATGACGACGGTGCAGTCGAGCTCGCCGCCCCCACCGTCGACGGCTTCGGCGAGGCGTTGCGCGGACAGGCCCGTCGCGGGCAGGTGCAGGCCGTGATCGGCCGCGGCAGCGAGGGCGAGACCGATGTCCTTGAGCGCCAGATCCGCGCGGAACGACGCGGAGAACTCGTTGTTGACCGCGGCCGTCTCGACGACGCCGGGCACGGGATACCACGTCTGCAGCGCCCACGAGTTGCCGGAGGAGACGCTCGCGATCTGGTGGAACGTCTTCGCGTCGAGGCCGAGCTTCTTCGCGAGCGTGGCCGCTTCCGAGAGGCCCTGCACGGCGACGAACAGCATCATGTTGTTGACGATCTTCGCGGCCTCACCCGTCGTCGGGTCGCCCGTGGCGAAGAAGTTGCCGCACATGGGCTCGATGAGCCGGCGCGCACGTTCGACGTCGGCGTCCGCACCGCCGACCATGAACGTGAGCGAGCCGGCCTCGGCGCCGGAGATTCCGCCGCTGACGGGCGCGTCGACGAAGTGCAGGCCCTTCGCGGCGGCCGCGTCGTGCACGGCCTGGCAGGTCGCGATGTCGACGGTCGAGGAGTCGATGAGCATCTGCTCGGGCGTCGCATGGGCGAGGATGCCGTCGTCGTTCGAGGGTTGGGAGCCGTCGGCCGCCTGAGCAGCTCCGAAGTAGACGGCGCGCACGTGCTCGCCCTTGGGCAGCATCGTGATGACGGCGTCGGCGCCGTCCATCGCTTCGAGAGCGCTGCCGACGACCTCGACGCCCGCGTCGGCTGCCGCCGCGCGGGCGGCCTCGACGACGTCGTAACCGCGGACGGTGAATCCGGCCTCGATGAGGTTCTTCGTCATGGGCAGGCCCATGTTGCCGAGGCCGATGAACGCGACGGTGGTCATGTTGCTCCCCTGCTCGGGTGCGCCCGGCAAGGGTGGCCCGACGCGCGTGGCTGTTCGATACCGCCCACCCTATGACCCAGGTCACATCGAATGGTGGATCGCAGCAGCCGCACTTCGCCCACCGTGCGCCACCGGCGAAGGAGCCACCCCGAGCATCAGCAGCGCGGGAGAAGGATCCGGCAGGTCAGTTCCGCTCACCACCGGGGATCTCCGCGCTCTTCTTGGCCACCTCCCACGAGCCGAAGTGTTGTCGGATCGCGGCACCACTCGGGCGCCTGCGACCGGCCGCCTTCTCGCCCTTCGTCCACGTCGAGTAGGCCGCGAAAGAACTCGACGTCACGTCAGCGCAGGCGTCGTCGGCCGCCGCCTCGAGGAAACGTGCGACGGCGACGCGGTAGTCGTCGTCGGAGAAGGACCCGCCGCCGCGCGAGCGTCCCGTGTTCGCCGTCAACCCCAGCGCTTCGACGGCGCGCGCCCACGATCCGCCGCCGAGGCGCGAACGGATCGTCTGCGACGTCGGCGGCCACACCGCGACACCGACCTTCGCGAGGATCCCCCGCTCGTCGAGGTACGCGCTGCGGGCCGCGTCGTACTGCGCGGCACTGATCGACGCCTCCCCCGGCTGCGGCGGCACGCCGGTGACGCGTTCGTGCAGGAGGCGGTAGGCGGCCTCGGGACTCTGGTCATCCATGGGGTCAGTGTGACGCACCGACACACCGCGCGCCGGGGATGACGGCGGAGGGAGCAAGCTGCATCATGGCGACCGAAATCGCAGATGTGAACAGGATTCGCAGGAATGCGCGGCAGGGGCGAGCGGCCCGGAGCGGCGCCCACCCCGTCGGGCGTTGCGTGCTGCAGATGAGCAAATTAGTTTGGAACGCATGGCAAAGATCGCATTTCTCACCAGTTCCGAAGGCATCGAGAGCGTCGAGCTGACCGAGCCCTGGAAGGCCGTCGCCGACGCAGGCCACACGCCCGTCCTCATCTCCCCGGAGTCGGGCGAGGTGGAGCTGTTCGAGCACCTCGACAAGTCGGGCACGCAGAAGGTCGACGTCGAGCTGTCGGACGCCGACATCAACGACTACGCCGCACTCGTCCTGCCCGGCGGCGTCGCCAACCCCGACAACCTGCGCGCCGAGCCGCAGGCCGTCGACTTCGTCCGTCAGTTCGTGACGGGCGGCAAGACCGTCGCGGCCATCTGCCACGCGCCGTGGATGCTCGTCGAGGCCGACGTCGTGCGCGGCAAGCGCGTCGCGTCGTTCCCGAGCATCCAGACGGACATCCGCAACGCCGGCGGCGAGTGGATCGACGAGGAGGTCGTCATCGACGCGAACCTCATCACGAGCCGCAACCCCGATGACATCCCGGCCTTCAACAAGGCCGTTCTCGACGCCGTCGAGAAGGCCGCCGTCTGACGCTCGGCCCCTGATACGCGGAACGCCCTGACCGCCGGATCTTGGTTCGACGGCCAGGGCGTTCGGCATCCCCGGGCTGCTGCCGTGCGATTCCCCTGCCCATCGGCGATTCTCGGTCACATTCGTCGTGCAGCCTGCGTCCCACGATGACGGGGGCGACGCGCGTCGCGAGACGTCAGCGCAACAAGACGTCAGCCGTCAGCGCGGCGCGCGACGTCAAGACACCAGCCCGTCAGTCGAAGATCGCCGGGACGGCGTTGAACTGCAGCATCGGCGCGAGGAGTACTCCATCCTCCGGGTCGCGCAGCTGCGCCTCGGTGAACCACTGCATCTCCGCGATCTCAGCGGCCACGCGCGGCGTCTGCGCAAGCTCGCCGGGGTAGGTGAACACGTGCGACTCGAGCACGAATCCCGGCTCGTTAGCCGCGTCCGAGCGATAGGTACCGAGCGGTTCGAGCTCCGCCGCCGAGACGACGAGCCCCAGCTCCTCCTCGACCTCGCGCGACGCCGTCTGCGCGAACGTCTCGCCGTCCTCGAGCTTTCCACCGGGCAGCATGAAGCGCTCGGTGCCACGCTTGCGCACCGTCAGCACGCGGCCTCTCTCGTCGCGGAAGACGACGGCGGCCACGCGGATCAGCTTCTCTTCGACCATTCCGCGAGCGTATCGGGCCCACCACGCATGGCTCGCCCTCCCCCAACGCTCACCCCATCAGCGTGCCCCAGCGCCCGCCGGCCCCTGATTGCCGCGTTCGGCCCTCGGGCGGGGGCGCGGCGAGGGAATGGCTGACGTCATCGCGCGCCCCTCAACTGCCGGAGTTTTGCGCATCTGTACCAGGATTGTGCGTGACATTCCTGGTGCAGATGCGTAAAACTCGCGCAGCGATCCCGGCGATGCCCGGCCCCGCCGCCGGGGAGCCGTCACCCGGCGCCGAGAACGGAGAGCGTCTGCCCGTGCGGCCCCGTCACGGCCCGCGGCACACCGTCGACGGCGAGCACGAACCGTCCGGCCGGGATGTCGGCGTCCATCGCCGTCAGGGCCGCCCGTACTCGCGGCATGACGCCGGGGGCCTCGTTGCTGATCCACGTGAAACCACCCGGACGCGACCCGAGTTGCGCCATGCGACGCTCGAACGCGTCGCGTTTCGCCTCGTCGACGTACGCGAGAACCGCGGAGTGGAAGAGGACGAGGTGAAGATCCTCGGGCACGTCGTCGACGAGGCGGTCGAGATCGTCGACGACGTCGCCGGTCATGACGTGCGGGGCGTCCTGCGGATGCGCCGCGAGGTGCGCCCTGACGGTGGTGATCGCGGCGCCCAACCGCGCTGAGCGCTCGTGCTGCCCCGGCCACACCAGAGCCTGCAGCCACCGCGTGTTCTCTCTCGCTTCCGCGCCGCCGCCCGAGACGACATCGAGCGGGTTGAGGTCAAGCCCACCGCGCCATGCGATCGTCGACACGTCCAGAGCGCTCTCCACCAGGTGCTCGGACGCGGCGCCCACCTCGCACGTCAGCTCCGGCGCTCCGATGCTGCGCCGAACCGTTCGGCCGTCCTCGGCGACGTACACGTATCGGTAGAGATCCGGGTACAGCGTCAGACCTGCGGAGCAACCGACCTCGACGAGCGCGATGGCCCGCGCGCCCGATTCGCGCACTGCCTGCGCGATGAACGGCAGGAGCGTCGCGCACCGCCCCACCTCGTTGGTCTGCGTCGCGCGCTCGAGTACCACATCACGCACGGCGTCCCAGTGCTCGCGCAGAAATCCCACGAACCTCGACGCATCGTCGGTGTTCGCACCGAGCAGGCGGGCCGAAGCGAGTACGAGGTTGGGTTGACGCTTGGCGGCCGGCAGCGCCGCGATGAGCGAGAGAGCGCGCTCGTCGTCCGCGATGAGAGCGCAGATCGCTTCGTACGCACGTGAATTGCCGTGCGCCTCGTGCGCCGCGAAGTTTCGGTACGCCGCAGCGACGTCGTTCTCGAGCCCCGTCATGGTCATGGTGATCTCCTTCGTCCTGGGGTCAGCCTCCTCCTCGACCCGAGCTGTCGGCGCAGCGCCGGCGCGTGAAGAACCGTCGGATTTGTCGCGGCGTCACGCGTCGCCGTGAGAGACGCGTCGCCCCCCGATGGCATGAAACAGCTCATCGTGTGGTTGAGTGGAGGTAGAGCACGCAGCCGATCGAGAAATCTTCTCCGGCTCGTCCCGCTCACCGATCCCCGCCCCGCGCTCTCGTCGCCCGGCCCGGATCCTCCTCTCGCCGCCAGGCGCAGCCGCGAATCCTCGCGCCGCCGACGGCCACTCATTCCTAAGGATTTCGCATGACCATCACGAACCCGTTCACCCTCGCCATCGTGACGACGACGCCCGACACCGCACTCGAAACCGCGGTCGAGGCCCCCGTCACCCCCTACGCGACGCTGTGCTCCGACACGAGTCGTCCCGCTGCGTTCACGATGACGTTCGTCGAGCCCGCTGCCGCCTGACCCGCGAGCGCGAATGCGCTCTTGTTGACCCGTCAACGAACTTGGGCGGAGGATGAGTCATGACTCCTTCCTCCCCCGTCCTCGTCACCGGCGGATCCGGTTTCATCGCCGGTCACTGCATCCTCCAGCTCCTCGACGCCGGCCGCAGCGTGCGTGCCACGCTGCGCTCCACGTCGCGCGAGGCCTCCGTCCGCGAGACGCTGCAGCAGGCCGGCGCGACGAACCTCGATCGTCTCGAGTTCGTCGCCGCCGACCTCACGAGCGACGACGGCTGGGATGCCGCCATGGACGGTGTCGACGCGGTGCTGCACGTCGCCTCGCCCGTCATGCCGGGGCAGGTGAAGGACGAGCAGACCGTCATCAGTCCGGCTCGCGAGGGCGCGGTGCGCGTCATCGAGGCCGCCCGTCGCGCCGGGGCGCGCCGTGTCGTCCTGACGTCCGCGTTCCACGCCGCCGGTTTCGGTCACGGCCCGATCGACCATGTCTTCACCGAGGACGACTGGTCGCCGCTCGACGGCCCCGGCATGGACGCCTACGGGCGCAGCAAGGTGCTCGCCGAGCGCGCGGCGTGGGACGCCGTCGCAGACGGCGGCCCGGAGCTCGTGACGATCCTGCCGGTCGCCGTCGTCGGCCCGTTGCTCGGCGATTCGATCTCCGGCACCAATCACCTGCTGCAGGAGATGCTCGACGGCTCGATGCCGGGCACGCCCGACATCGCCATCCCGTTCGTCGACGTGCGCGACGTCGCGACCGCGCACGTGCGCGCGATCGACGCCGAGGGCGCCGCCGGCAAGCGCATCCTCGTCGCGGCGCAGGAGAGGGCGACGCCGATGAAGGACGTCGCGGCCCTGCTGCGCGAGGCGTTCGGTGACGACGCGAAGAAGGTGCCGACGCGCTCCATCCCGTCGTTCCTCCTGCGCATCGCCGGACGATTCCGCGCCGACGTGCGGGGCGTCGTGCCGGATCTCGGTTACGTCAAGCGCGTCTGCACGACCCGCGAGCACGAGCTGCTCGGCCTCGAACCGCGCCCGTGGACCGTGGCCGTCGTCGACGGGGCCCGCAGCATGATCGAACGCGGCCTGACGACGAAGTGAGGTGCTGAGAGCCGCGAACGAGACGCTCGACCCACGGCGGGGATCCGAACTCCGACGTGGGCCGTGCGTCATCCTCCCCCACGCATCGGATCGGCGGGATCCATCGACAATCGCTCATTTCCTCGACGTCTGATGCACCCCCGCGTATCACCCGGCGTTCACGTGCCGCTCCTTGACTGCTCCTGCACACCCCCTCGACGCAGGAGTTCTCATGCCTTCTCTCATGCCCACGAAGCACCGTCGCATCGCCCTCGCCACCGCCGTCGCGGCGGCTTCTCTCTGCGCCACGACGGCTGCGGCGTCGATGGCGCCCGATCTCTCCGATCACGGCGGCGCGCGACGTCTGCACGGTGACCAGACGAAGTCCATGCGCCACGAGGTGAAGAGCGGCCACCCGCGCAACGTCATCCTGCTCATCGGTGACGGCATGGGCGACTCGGAGATCACGTCGGCACGCAACTACACGGTCGGTGCCGACGGCCGCCTGCCCGGCATCGACGCGATGCCGATGACGGGCCAGTACACGACGTTCTCGCTCACGAAGGACGGCAAGCCGGACTACGTCACCGACTCGGCCGCGTCCGGATCGGGCTGGGCCACGGGCACGAAGACGTACAACGGCGCCATCGGTGTCGACGTGCGCGGCAAGGATCAGAAGAACCTGCTCGAGATGGCCAAGCACAACGGCCTGCGCACCGGCAACGTCTCGACGGCGGAGATCGAGGACGCGACGCCGGCCGTCCAGCTCGCCCACGTCACCGAGCGCGGCTGCTACGGCCCCAGCGTCACGAGCACGAAGTGCCCGACGAACGCCAAGGAGAAGGGCGGCAAGGGCTCGATCGCGGAGCAGGCTCTCGACACGCGCCCCGACGTCACGCTCGGTGGCGGCTCGAAGACGTTCGACGAGAAGGCGAAGGCCGGCAAGTACAAGGACATGACGCTGCGCCAGCAGGCCCAGGCGCGCGGCTACCAGCTGCCGACGACGGCCGCCGATCTCGCGAAGATCCGCCGCGCCGACCAGAAGCACCCGGTGCTGGGTCTGTTCACCCCCGGCAACTTCGAGGTGCAGTGGAGCGGCCCCGCGGCCACGAAGGACGGTGCCAAGGCTGCTCCCGCACGCTGCACGCCCAACCCGAAGCTGACGGCTTCGCAGCCGCAGCTGAAGGACATGACGAAGAAGGCAATCAACCTGCTCTCCGACGCAAGGGGTTCCCGCAAGGGCTTCTTCCTCCAGGTCGAGGGCGCGAGCATCGACAAGCGCGATCACGCGGCCGACCCGTGCGGTCAGATCGGTGAGACGAAGAACTTCGACGAGGCCGTCAAGGCTGCGCTGGACTTCGCCAAGCGTGACGGCAACACGATGGTCGTCGTGACGGCCGACCACGGTCACACGAGCCAGATCGTGCCGGCCGGCATGACGACGCCGGGTCTCACGGCGACCCTCATGACGAACGAGGGCGCGCCGATGACGCTCTCCTACGGCACGGCCCCGGCGGGCGGTTCGCAGGAGCACACGGGAACGCAGGTCCGCGTCGGCGCGTACGGGCCGTACGCCGCGAACTTCCTCGGCCTGACCGATCAGACGGACATGCACTTCACGATCGCGAACGCGCTGCGCCTGCGCTGAGTGCTCATCGCGAGATCCCCGCCACCTCACGAGGTGGCGGGGATCTTCTGCGCAGCGGCATCGGGGCGCTCCGGAATCACCCGAGCCGCGTCGACTGCCCCGATGCCAGGGGCGGCCGATCCGCTCAGGGCAGGTAGTACGTCGGGTTCGGCAGCTTGACGCTCGTACGGGCATGGCCGCCGATGAGGTCGCTGTACTGGTCACCGAAGTTCGCGACGATGTGGTACCGCCCGCCGGCCTTCGACTCCTTGAACGCGCGCGTCTGCGACTTGTACTCGATCGTCGAGCACTTCGACGTCACGCACGTGATGTACTCCGGCTGCGCGCCGGGCGCCCACTTCGTCAGGTAATTGGCCGCGGTGAAGCCGGTGTACCCGGCGTCACGCAGGTTGGCGAGCGTCGCGTCCTTCTGCGACGCAGAGCGCCCCGTCAGGCCGATGATCGCGCACCCGTTCTTCGCGGCGTCGTTCGCGAGCGCCACCATCGACGGGGTGGCGCGGAACCGCTTCGCCTGGACCCACTCGTCCTGCAGCGCGGGGTCGAACTGGAAGTGCATCGCAGCGTCTTCCATGTCGTACGTCCACAGCGTCGTGTCGTCGGCGTCGAGGACGATGGCCGGGTTCGTGCCGTGGCGCTTGCCCTCACGGCACGCAGCGAGGACGCCCGGTTTCACGCGGCGTGTGAGCGCGGCCATCTCGCGGATGTAGGGCGAATCCGCCTTGTTCGCACGGCCCGACGAATCCGCGCCGTAGTAGGTGCGGATCGTCGCCTTCACGGCGTCGATGTTCGGGATGTGCTCACCACCCACCGTCCTGCCGCTCGAGCCGTCGGCCTTCATCGTGAAATGCGTGTGAGGCCCCATGCCCCTGTCGTCACGACCCGGCAGGTTCGGCGAGGGCAGGTAGTACGTCGGGTTCGGCAGCTTGACGCTCTGCTTCGCCTGGCCTCCCTGCAGGTCGGACCACTGATCGCCGAGATTCATGGCGATCGAGTACCCCATCGACTGGATGTGCTTGCGCGTGCCGGCCTTGTACTCGACGGTCGTGCACTTCACCGTCGCGCAGGTCAGGTACGCCGGCTTCTGGCTCGTTCCGACCCCGGTCCACTTCGTGTAGAAGTTCTGTTCGGTGAATCCGCGGTAACCGACCTTGGCGAGGTTGTTCACCGTCGCGCTCTTCTGGTTGTCGTTGCGGCCGGTGATGCCGAAGACGGTGAAACCCATCGCCTGCGCCTTGCGCTCGAACGCGACCATCGCCCGGACGGCCTCGAAGCGCTGCGCCTGCACCCATTCGTCCTGCAGCGCGGGGTCGAACTGGAAGTGCATCGCGGCGTCTTGCATGTCGTACGTCCACAGCGTCGTGTCGTCGGCGTCGAAGACGATCGCGGGCTTCTTGTGGTGCTTCTTCGCGTCGGCGAGCAGCGCCGGCAGCTGCTTCTCCTTCGCCGCGAGCAGACGCTTCATCTCCGTGATGTAGGGCGACGAGGTGCGGCTCGCGACGCCCGTCGAATCCGCGCCGTAGTAGGTGCGGATCGTCGCCTTGACGACGTCGATGTTCGGGATGCCCTCCCCACCCTCGGCGGCTGCACTGGATCCGTCGGCCTTCATCGTGAAGTGCGTGCGAGGCGTGAGCTTCGCGTCGCTCGTCGTCCGATGGTGGTGATGGCGGTCGTGGTGATCGTGCGCCGTGGCGGGCGCCGACCAGGCGATCGATGCGGTGAGCATGACGACACCGGCTGTGGTGGCGAGCGATTTCATGGGGACCTCGAGTCCGGAAGGAGCAGGACGGATCAACGGTAGGACGCCGGCAGGTTGCATGGGGGATCAATGCGTCACGACCACGCAACAGAGCGTTCTAGGCTGTGGTGTCCGTCCGCACCCTGGAGCTCATCGATGACCGATTCGCACCCCATGCCACCCGCCACGCTGACGCCCCAGGAGGCGCGGCAGCGTCTCGCACAGGTCGAGCAGCTCATGGTGGCGTACCGCTCGGCCATCGACGAGGTCGAGACGAAACTGCGCGTGCTGCAGCGTGAATTCACGCACGCGAACAGCTACAACCCGATCGAGAACGTCAGCACGCGCCTCAAGTCGATGGATTCGCTGCTGCGCAAGGCGCGCCGACGCGGTTGCACGAAGATCGACGACGTCCGCACCCACATCACCGACGTCGCCGGTGTGCGCATCGTCTGCTCGTTCACGCGCGACGTGTACCGCGTCCGCGACCTGCTGCTCGCGCAGCACGACGTCACGCTCCTGTCGGAGAAGGACTACGTCGCGCACCCGAAACCGAACGGGTACCGCAGCCTGCACCTCATCATCGAGGTGCCCGTGTTCCTCTCCAGCGGAGCGCAATCCGTGCCCGTCGAGGTGCAACTGCGCACCATCGCCATGGATTTCTGGGCGAGCCTCGAGCACAAGATCTACTACAAGTACGACGGCCATGTACCCGAGCACCTGCTCACCGAGCTGACGACGGCCGCCGACACCGCCAACCGGCTCGACGCCGACATGGAACGCCTCCACCACGAGATCAGCGCACTGCGCACGCCGGGTGACGACGTCGACGACGCCCTCGTTCCCGAGATGCTGCGCCTCATGAGCTACTTCGACGGCACGAGCGACCACCCGTGACGTCCGGCGCGACGGCTGTGTCGCGCCGGCGTCTCGACGGCGAGGATCGGCGTCCGACGCGCCGCTCGCTCTGACGAACCCCGTCAGCGAGGGTCGCCCTTCGCGGCGAGCTGAGCCTCCAGTTCGGCGATCCGGGCATTCGCTGCGGCGAGGTCGTCGCGGTAGGGAGCGATCATGGCGTCGACGGCGTCACGTTCGTAGCGCGGTTGGATGTACTTGCGGCAGTTCATGTCCCACGCCTCGACGGCGACGACGACCATCCGGCGGCTCGGGCTCGGGATCACGCCGCCGGGGGTCGTCATGAGGCGGGCGTGCAGCGCGGCATCGTCGTCGGCTTCGACGACACGTGCCGCCCCGAACAGCTTGAGCCGCGTGCGCGTCGGGTAGTCGACGAAGAACAGTGCAACGCGGCCGTCGGCGTCGATGTTGCCCGTGGAGACGTACTGCTCGTTGCCCTCGAAGTCGGCGAAGGCCACGGTGAGGGGGTCGAGGACGTGGACGAATCCCCGAGGCCCGCCGCGATGCTGGATGTACGGCCACCCGCTGGGCGTGACGGTGGCGAGGAAGAAGTGACGCTGCCCGGCGATGAGACCGACCTGCGCGGGGCCGAGCGGCATGCGTTCACCGTCGTCGTGCTCACCACCGTCGGAGTAGGCGATGTGACTGTTCACCGCTTCCTGACGCGCCCGCGTCGTCGGGCCGAAGAAGAGCTGTGCGTAACGGCTGGGCATGTCCCCATTGTGACGGCGGGCGGGTGCCGTCAGCCGACGCACCTCACCAGCGCCCGTCAAGGGCAGCCGCCACTACTCCTGAAATTCATCGGTTTCACGTGAAACCAAACGCCTGCCGCGTGCGTCAGAGGCGCAGATTCGACATTCCACCCCACGAGCCCCCGTGCTCGCATCCTTCGAGGTACCCATGACATTCTGCACGAACTGCGGTACGCAACTACCCCCGCAGGCACGGTTCTGCACAGGCTGCGGGACAGCGACACCTCCACAGGTCGCACCGGAGGCGCGTCGAGCAGCTCCGATGCCCGGCCCCGCCGGCCAGCCGACCCCCACCACTCGCCCCACCCCCGGGAACCCCGGCTCGCCCGGCCTCCCCTGGGTCACGCCCGCGCCCGCATCACCGCAGAGCGGCAGGACGGGCACATCGCATGCCGCCATCGACCTGCGTCCGCACATCGCCGGCATCCTGCGCCTCATCGGCGCGCTCGCCCTGGCACTCACGGCGCTGGGCACCTGGTGGGCCATCGACGCCGAAGGTGCTTCCGATGCTGCTGACGGCTCGGTGTTCGACGACTCCTACGACGACGCCTACGACTCCAGCGACGAATCGACCTTCCACCGAGTCGTCGACTTCCTCGGCGGGCACGCCTCGATCGCACATCATGTCCTCCCGCTCGTCGGCGTGATCGGGGTGATCCTCGCAGTCGTGGCTCAGATCGTCCTCCTCCCCGGCGTCGCCGGCGCCAACGTGGCGCCTCGTGCACGGCTCCTCATCCGAGCGGTCTTGTGCCTGCCCGCGCTCGCTGCGGTCTTCGTCGCTCCCGTTCTGCTCCTCATCACGCCCGAGCACAACGTTCCCGCGTTCGCCCAGGTCCTTCTCGCAGCGGCGGCCGGCCTCGCCCTCGCCGGCCTGGACGACGAGCGTGATCCCACGGTGAGCGCGGCGGTGCGATGGGGCACGGTTGTCTTCGCTGTTGCCGGCGTCCTGGCCCCGGTGGTTGCGATCATCAAGGCCTTCGCAGAGATGACGGGCGATCTCGACGCTGCTGCCTCCTGGACCTTGGCCCTCGTCATCGCGCACTACCTTCTCGTTGCTGCTGTCGGCGCCCTCATCGCCTACAGCGTCATCGTCGGCCGAGCACACCAGCGAGGTCTTGTGAGCGCGCTCGCCGTTGCACTCACCGTCTGCGCTCTGTTGCGAGCCTGGATGCAGCACGACTTCACCCTGGCCGGCAACTACCTCGTCCTCGTCGGCCCGGGCCTGCCCTTCGTCGCACTCGCCGCCGCGACGGCGTCATCGCCGACAGCTTGGAACAGCTCCGACGTCGCCACCGATGATGCTCACTCCGCCGCCGAGCGGTGGACGCAGTGGGTGCCCGCGGCCTTCACGATCGCCGCCGTCACCAGCGCCCTGGAGTTCTGCCTCATGGTCGGGGCTCGCATCGCGATCAGCAAGGCGCCGGATGAGTACGCGTCGGCGAGCGAGGAGCTGAACAACCGCTCCCGGGAGGTCGCCGACGTCATCGGCTTCTCGCCCAAGCTCCCGACGTCGACAGGGACCGTGTGGATGGCTGTTCTGCTCGCCCTGCTGACGTTGATCTACGGCACGCTGGCCACCGTCGTCCGGCGCCAGGCCAATGGACGCATGCTGGCCGTTGTGGTCGTGCCGGTAGCAGTGCTGACGGTGCTCATCACCTACGCAGCAGCGAGCGTCTTCGCCATCGTCAGCCTGACGTTCGACGCCTTCGCGCTCTGGCTACCGCTGCTGGCAGTCGCAGCACTCGTTCTGCCGCCCTCGGTGCGCGCCGCCTACGGGCCGGTGACCCCGCGGCGCGTGGTCGCCCCGTCTGATGCAGCCACGACCCCCGGGGCTGCGCAGCGATGACCGCCGAGGAGGGGTGGCTCTCAGCTCACCCCTCGTCGGGTTCGCGGGTGTAGGCGGCGGCTCGGATGATGTCGTCCTCCTCGAGGCCGGCACCGACGGCGCCGCCGAGGGTGGCGAGCGACGCCGTCATCCAGGCGCTCTCGACGATCTTGCCGATCGACCACGACTGATCCGACAACTGCTGGAACGAATGCCCGTCGAGCAGCAGGAAAGCGGCCGCGAGCGCCAGCAAGAACACGGCGAGGTAGAAGACGCTGACGCCGATCGTCATCGTCAGGGCTGTGGCGACGTTGAAGAGCATCACCTGTTCGCGCTCGGCCTGGCGGCGCGGGCGTTCCCACAACTTCGCCCCGACGATCAGCGAAACCGCTACGGCCACAACGGCGATCACCGACAGCAGGCCGAGCCTCCACGGCCCGTAGTTCGTTGCGAGCACCCAGATGTCCGGCGTGATGAGCATGAGCGCGCCGGCTGCCGCCGTCACCGCGATGAGTTGGCTGAGGCGCAGCGCGAGCGTCAACGGACGGTTGGCTCGCACGAGCCCGAGCAGCACCCCGACGTTGCCGCCGAGCACGCGCGCCGCGAACTGCACCGGGTTCTCGTCGTCGCGCCCCTCGACGTCCTCGGCCCGCTGGCGGGCACGGCGGTCGATGTCGTCGCTCGTGTCGTCGCCGTCGAAGTGGAGCAGCTCCTCGACGAGACGCACGCACGCGGCGCGCACCTTCGTCGCCACCTGCCCGACACCGAGGGCCGGCACGACGACGAGCCCGACGCCATGGACGGGCGACAGCTGCGTCTGCACGACGCGGCGCCCGTCCTTGAGCGGCAGATCGGTGAGGACGAGTACGAGATCCCAGTTCTCGTCGAGCATCCGATCACGTGCCGTCTCGATGAGGTCGAGGGGCGTGACGGGCGGTTCGGCGAGACGATCTTCGTTGACGACGAGGTTCCACTCGACCTGCGGGTACTGCGCCGCGAGCGCCGCCGTCACGTCGGGCGCGAGCGTCGCGCTCGTCAGCGCTGCGGGTGAGACGACGAGCCCGACGTCGAGGACGGGGCGATCCGACGGGTCCGACGGGTCCGACGGGTCCGACGGCGCAGTGTCCGGTTCGGAAGCGTCTCCCCCGGAGGCCATCCCGGCCGGGTGTTCTCCCGCCGATCGGAGGGGCAACTCGTGTGTCGCGTCGTCGTCATGCACGCGCCCATGATGCGTCATCAGCGCGCCGCGCTCATCCTCGACGCCGGAACGCCGGGGTGCGACGTGCCGCCCTGCCGCCCCGGCGCGCGCCACGTCACGCCGCGACGAACGGGGACGCGCTCGACGTGGTGATTGACGACTCCTGCCGACCGCATGACGGAATACGTGCGCCGCGCATGTCATTGAACTGAGCATGAAGGCGATGACGTACTCCCGCTACGGCGATGACAGTGTTCTCGAACTGCGCGACCTCGACACCCCGCGCGTCGGCCCCGGTGAGGTGCTCGTGCGCGTGAAGGCGGCGAGCGTCAACCCCGTCGACTGGAAGGTCATGTCGGGCGGGCTCGACCCGCTCATGATGACGGTCTTCCCCGCCGTTCCGGGCTGGGACGTCGCGGGCGTCGTCGAGGCCGTCGGGCTCGACGCGCCCGAGTTCCGCGTCGGCGACGAGATCATGGCGTACGCCCGCAAGGACGTCGTGGCCGGCGGCACGTTCGCCGAACTCGTCACCGTCCCGGTGCGTACCGCGACTCGCAAGCCCGCGTCGATGACGTTCGAGGAAGCCGCCTCGCTGCCTCTCGCCGGGCTGACGGCGTACCAGACGCTGACGCGTCTCAACCTCAACGCCAACGACACGCTGCTCGTGCACGGTGCGGCCGGCGGCGTCGGGTCGTACGCGGTGCAGATCGCGAAGCACATCGGGGCGCGTGTCATCGGCACCGCGTCCGAGCGCAACCACGAGTACGTGCGCGGCCTCGGGGCGGACGACGTCGTCGAATACGGTGACGGCCTGGTCGAGCGTGTGCGCGCCATCGCACCCGACGGCGTGACGGTGAGCGCTGACTACGTCGGTGACGTCGAGGAGCAGACGATGCAGCTGCTCACCCCGGCCGGGCGGCACGTGTCGGTCGCCGACCCGAGCGTCGCGCTGAATGGCGGGCTCTATGCGTGGGTGCGCCCGAGCGCCGAGGATCTCGCGAAGCTCGCGCAACTCGTCGACGACGGCGCGCTGCGCGTCGACATCGCCGCGACGTTCCCGCTCGAGCGGCTCGCCGATGCCTTCGCCCAGAGCCGTGAGGGCCACACGCGCGGCAAGATCGTCGTCACCCCCTGACGCATCTCGTCCAGCCGACGAGTTCCGCCAACCGTGTGGCGGGCTCGTCGGCTCGATGGTGAACCTGCTGATCTCGCACCCCGAATTCCCGGCCACTTCGCACCCCTACCGCCTGGTAGCGGCCTAGCGTTGAAGCATGAGAACTCGGGGGATCGTCAGCATCACGTTCATCGCCGGCCTCGCAGCCCTGACGGGTTGTTCATCGGACGACGGGTCGAACCCGGCGTCGGGCACGTCGTCGTACACGGCGACGGCGTCGACCACGCCGTCATCGACCTCGTCGCAACCCACCACGTCGACGGCGGTGTCCTCGAGCGCGCCGACTTCCACGTCGGCCCCGACGTCGAGCACCGCTGCCCCCACGACGCCTGCGTCGTCGACGGTGCCGCCGCAGCCGACGTCACCGTCGGCGACGCGCAGTTCGCCGACGTACAGCGCGACCTCCGAGCGCCCGCCTGCGCCGGGTGATCCCACGCCGAGCACCGTGAGTGGTGTGACGTTCGGGCGCAAGCAAGTTCTCACGCCGGGCAGCCCGGTCATCGCCGATGGCATCGGCAAGGTCAAGCCGTCGACGTTCGCCATCACGTCGCACCACACGATGTTCGTCACGGACGTCGTGTGGAGCAGCTGGGGCAGCCAGGTGGCACGTGCCACGGGCGTCGCCGAGAACGGCGAGAACTCCGATTCGATGGTCGACCTGCCGCGGCAGAAGGCGTACATCACGGCCAAGCTCGGCACGTGCCGCGGGCGGCCCGCGTACACGAAGGTGGCGTGGAACTTCACGTCGTTCGAGAAGAACGAGACGAACCTGCAGGGGTGGTACAACATCTGCGACCTCGCGTCGAACTGAGTGCCGGCGCCGCATGGAAGACCGCGCGGCTTGGACGACCGAGCTGACGGCTCGCCCCGGTGGCATGCCGGACTCGGTGTCGAGATCCTGGCGCCGCAGGGGTGCGGAAAGCTCGAACACACCGTCGACGTCGCCACGGCCGCGTGCCCCGCACGCGCGCGGGTCCCGGACGTCGAGTGCCGCAGACTCATCTTCCGACGAGGTTCCGGCTGCCTGTTTGTCGTCGGCGTCGCACCTTCGTAGACTCGTGACGATGGTGGAGGATGAGCCGTTCTGGCATGACGACGAGCACGATGACCTGCTGGCTGAGGAAGAAGCCAACCGGTCTCGTCGTCGCGCGTTCATCGGGGTGGTGACGGCGTCGATCATCGGTGCCGGCGCGTTGGTCGGTGCCACCATGTTCGCGAAGAACTACGGCAGCAACAGCGACTCCGAGCTCCCGGCCTCGGTGGCGTCGAGCACATCGGCCACGCCGTCGAATTCGTCGTCTGGTTCGTCGAGTTCATCGAGCTCGAGTTCGTCGTCCTCCTCGAGCACGTCGACGACCTCGTCGAGCCGGCCGACCGCGCAGGCCACGACGGTGGCACCGACCACGGCGCCCACGCGCACTGCGCCGACGACGCGCGCGCCCCACACGACGACGACGCGCGCGCCTCGCACGACGACGAAGCCGAAGACGACCTCGTCCAAACCGAAGCCCACGTCGACGAAGCCGACGACGAAGTCGACGACCACGGCGCCGTCGACCACCACGACGACGAAACCCACCACGACGTCCGCACCGCCGCCGACGACGCAGGCCCCGACGACGCCTGCGCCCACGCAGCCCCCGGCGACGACGCCGCCTGCTCCCGAGCCGACCAATACGCTCGGCACCGGAGGCCCCGAGGCTCCGAAGACGGCCGCCGCGAGCGGGTCAGCACCCTGATCTCAGGTCTGGAAGCACGCTGAGCTGTCGTCAGCAACCTCCTCATTCGCTCAACAACCGGCCGGTGTCGTCGCGGGCGTTGAGGATGAGGATCTGGATGCCGTCGATGACGCCGTAGGCGACCATGAACACGCTGAGCATCGTGCAGCCGGGCACGAAGATGCCACTGCTGAACACCGCGAGGTGGATGCCGCCGCGGCGTGAGTCACCGGCGTAGAACCGGCCAAGGCCCGCCCAGCCACCGACGATCTGCAGGAGCCCCGCTGTCGTCTTCTTGCGCGGTGAATGCTGCGGCACGGATGCGGGCTGCGTCGGCCATGCGCGGGGTTGCCATGGGCCGGGTTGCCAACTTCCCTGATGCCACCCCGCCGCGGTCCACTCCCCAGGAGCCCACGGCCCAGCCGACCAGCCTTGCGGGGGGACGGTTCCGGGCGTCCACGGCCCTGAGGCCCATGCGTCCGACGACCATGCGCCCGAAGGCCAGGCGCCGGGCATGGGCTGATCGTGGTTCCACCCGCTGTCGTGGTGGCCCCGAGCGTCAGGCGCGAAGCTCTGAGTCGGGGGCATGTGGGGTGCGTCGCTGGGCGGGCCGTAGCTGTCCACGCGCGGGTGAGGCGGTGGGAGCGGGTACGGCAACGACGTGGGCTGCGGTTCGGGTGCGGGAAACATGACGTCAGTCTTGCGACGCCACGACCGGCCGCGCGCTCGTCATCCACAGCCGTCACCGTCCACAGGCGACGCTGCGGCTGGAACAGTTGCACAGCGCCCGTCATCTTCGCCGACAACGCCCGAGGCGCCCCACCCTGTTCGGGTGAGGCGCCTCTGCGGTGGCTGGTGTTCGTCAGTCGCGCAGGGCGCTGATGACGCTCGTGATGAGCATGAGCAGACCCGCGATGATGCACAGCGTCAGCCCCCAGCCGCTGCCGGCGCTGAACCCGGCGAGGCCGTTCGCGCCCTGCTTGGCCTCGTCCAGCTTGTCGCGGACGTCGAAGTAGTCGTAGACGGCGACGGCCGGTGGCGATACCGCCCAGCGCCGCGCCGGCCCACATGACGGGCTTGCGGATCTTACCGAGTGCGCGCAGCACGCCGAGAGCCAGGGCGATGATGGCGGGAATGAGGACGAACCAGCCGTCAGTAATCTTGTTGTCATCGCCGGCGGAGCTGGAGTTGGGGATGTTGCTCGACTTCATGCCGATGCCGTTGGTCGAGGCGTTGAAGTTGCCGAGCGTGCCGGCGTCGAGCTTGACCCACATCCAGGTGCCGAAGACACCGATGATGGCGAGGAGCGAGGCGGCAACGAGGCCCCAGCCGAGCGTCTTGCCGAGGCCGGGGCGGGGCTTGTCGGCCGTCGCGCCGTTCTGGGGCGCGTACTGGTTCTGCGTCACCGTCTGGCCCTGGTTTTACTGCTGGCCGGGGTTGTAGGCGGCACCCTGCTGGTTGGTGTTGGCGTATCCAGCCTGCGCGCCGGAAGCGTAGCCCTGCGGCGAGGAGTTGTAGCCGCCGTTCTGCTGGGCGGGCTGACCCTGGCCGTTCTGGCCGTAGGGCGCGCCCTGCTGCCCCTGCGAAGCCGAGTTCCACTGACCACCCTGGTTGTTGGGCGCGGAATTCTGTGCCGACGAACCGTACCCGGAGCCGTACTGGCCGGCGGGGTTCGAGCCCTGCTGCCCGCCCGACGTCTGGTAGGTGCCGCCCTGCGGAGCGGAGCCGGGAACCGGAGGGTACTGGCCGGGGCCGCCGGCGGCCTGGCCGTACCCGTTCGAGCCCTGCGCGTTCGAGGCGTTGTGCGGCATCGCGCGGGTCTCGCCCTCGTTGGCAGCGAACTGTCCGCCGAGCCCGCCTGCCTGGTGCTGACCCTGCTGACCCTGGCTCTGCCAGGTCGACTGGCCCTCGCCGGCCTGCTCGTGCGAACCGGCCGACGCCATCTGCGTCGGCTGCTCGTTCAGGTCGTCGTTCGAGTTGGACATCGCGGTTTTCCTCCCGTGCCACGGACGTTTGATCAACACATTAGAGGAACCTGGGAGCTCATCGGTTCCAACTGGCGGGTAACGCCGTGTTGTGGGAGTGTCGGTCGCCCGTCAAGGCTGCGGGCATCCAGAGCGTCCAATGTGCGTTTCGATGGGCTCGGTGCGCTTGAGGCGCCCTCCCGCGGTCGTTGGCATGGATGGTCCACAGGCTTGCCGAGCGAGCACACAGACCCGTCGGGCGAGCGCGCGCCTCCGCCGGGCCCTTCGAGTGGCGGCGATGACGGCGCCAGCTCAGCGTCCGTGGGCCTCGTCGATGCGTTCGAGGATGGCGGCGGCGAGCGGTTCGGGGTGGAGGTCGCTGATCCAGTGGCCGGTGTTCTCGAGTTCGACGAGGCGGTAGGGGGCGTCGACGTAGGCGTGGGTGAGGTGGGCGGCGGTGCGGCCGAAGGCGAAGTCGTCCGCGCCCCAGACGTACGTCGTCGGGATGGTGCAAGGGCCGAGGTCGGCGGCGTCGTGGGGGCCGTAGGCGCGGTAGTAGTTGAGGGCGGCATCGAGGGCGCCGGGTTTGGCGAGGAGACGGGCGTGTTCGTCGAACGTCGCCCGGGGCAGGTCGTGGCAGCCTTCGCGTAGCTGGCGCCAGTCGTCGGCCATGAGGAGTTCGGCGGCGTCGGGTTCGCGGAACGTCTTGATGTACTGCATGGCGTCGCGCTGGGACTCGTCGGTGGCGATGGCGTCGAGCATGGCCCTGGGGTGGGCGGTGCTGACGGCGGTGTACGTCGCGAAACGTTCGGGGTGGCGGATGGCGGCGAACCACCCGATCGTGCCGCCCCAGTCGTGCCCGACGAGGTGAGCGCGCTCGATGTCGAGGGCGTCGAGCAGGCCGATGACGTCGCCGACGAGTTCGTCGATCGAGTAGTTCTCAGCGCCCTGGGGGCGTGCGGCGGGTGAGTAGCCGCGCAGGTTCGGGGCGATGACGCGGTGGCCGGCGTCGGCGAGTTGCGCTGCGACGGAACGCCATTGGGCGTTCGACTCGGGGAAGCCGTGCAGCAGCATCACCGGCGCGCCGTCATCAGGGCCGGCGGTGGCGACGTCGAACGTCAGGTCGGCGACGGTGACGGCGCGGGCATGGCCCCAGGGGGCGGTGGGCTGACTCGAAGCGCTCATGGTTCGACGCTACTCGTCGGGTGGTGGCTCAGTTCAGCTTGCGACCGTAGGGGTCGCGCACGGAGCCGGTCAGCATGAGGATCGCGTCGATGAACGCCCAGATGCTGACGCCGACGAGGATCGGGAAGCCGACGAGGATGAGCGTGCCGAACAGGCCGATGAGGCCGAGGGCGAGTTGGATGCCGCCGGTTCGCGTGTCACCGATGTAGAAGCGGCCGACGCCGAAGTAGCCGAAGAAGAGCTGCAGCAGGCCGGCGGCGATCTTGGATTTGTCGGAGAGCGGTTCGCCCGTCATCGGGTCGATCAGGCCCGACGCGTAGAGCATCTGGCCGTGTGCGACGCCCGGTTGCACGGGGCCCTGCCACGACCCGTAGCCCTGGGGCTGTTGGCCCGGGAACCGCTGGGCGGTCGGCCCCTGCCACGCACCGTTGCCCTGCTGGTCGTAACCCGGCGCGCCGCTCGGGCCATGACCGTAGCCGCCCTGCCATGACGGGCCCTGGTTGTACCCGGGCGAACCCTGACCGGAGGGCGCGCCCGACGGGTACGGCGAGTACGGGTACGGCTGGTCGGCGCCCGCGGCCCGTCCGCCGTGAGTCGCGCCGGCCGAGTCGATGTAGGGCGCGTCGGCCCGGTAGCCGTCGTCGCCGGCCGGAGAGCTGCCGTGGTGCCTGTCTCGCGCAGCTGCGTAGCCGTCGGAACGCGCCCCATAAGGCCCTGACGCGTGGGGCATGGCCTGCGTGTCGTCGTGACGATGGGTGCCGCCGTAACCCGGGTCGTTGATCATGTCTCAACTGTGGCACGCGAAGGCGGTCACGAGGCGCGAAAGCGCTCGTAGTGGATCTGCAGCAGCTCGGGGTCGGGCCGGTCGGCGCGGCGGCGGGGAACCACCATGAGCGGTTGACCGTGCAGCTTCTTGATGCCGTGCTCGAGCAACGGGCCGTCCACCTCGTCGAGGATGTCGGCGCGTACCTCGACGCGTAACTCGGGTGTCAGGCCGAGGATGCCGACGTCATAGGCGGCGTGATGGATCTTGCAGAGTGCGAGCCCGTTGCGGACGGATGCAATGCCACGCTCATGTCGATCCTCGACGATGTGCGCGGCGTCGAGGAGGGGGCTGTGCCTAAGCTGGCACACGGCGCAGCTGGATTCGTACGCCCTCATGATCATGCTGCGGAAGACGGGCTGGTGCAGGCGGCGATAGGTCTCCTGGCGCAGGTATCGACGCAGGACTTCCTCCATCGGTGACGTCGTCTGCTGCAGATGCTGCAGGCCGTCCGTGGCCACGACGAATTGTTGCTGCGCCTCCTCCTCGGCGATGAGGTAGACGGGGAAGACGGGCTTGTAGAGGGCCTGGCCCACTCCCCAGAACCAGATGAGAGGCGCGCGATGAATCATGGCCTCGCGCAGCGCGCGGTTCTCCGGGTGGTTCGGGTCATCGCCGCGCCACTTGTATCTGACGAGCCCGTCGGGGCCCATGTCGTCCTCGTAGGGGCGCTCAGCACCTTCGGGGCAATAGGTCGTCCGGATCGAGAGTGCCGCGGTGAACTGTCGCGGCTTGCGGATCCCCCTCTGGGGGTCCATGAGCCTGAAGCTCCCTCCGCCGAAGGTGAACTCCGCGATCTCCTCTGACGTCAATGCGTCGAGGCCGTCATTGGTGCGGGCCGCCAGCCATCGGATGGCCTCGGCGCGCAGAGCGTCCTGCTCAGCGGCCGGCCAGAGGGCGGTCATCAGCGCCGCCGCTCGACCGACCCGGGACCCACGCGTCCCGTCATCGCTCGATGCTCATGGGCGTGAGGGATTGGGCCAATTCCGGGATGTCGACGACGGGCACCTCGTCGTCGGGCAGGTTCATGCGGCTCGCCAGCAGTTCGGCGAACGATTCGGCGGCTTGGTGGGCTTCGCCGTCCTTCGCCCACGAGCCGAACTCGAGGTGCAGGTCGTCATCCGTGGTCACGATGGTGAGCGCGGGCGCCCGCCCGTCGTTCTTCTTCACCCGCACGAAGCGAATGTCGCCGTTGTCGATCGCGTGCTCTATCTCGGCGGAACTCTCGAAGGTCTTGGGTGACATCACGTACGTGGTCCGATCCGTGACGGCTACCCAGCGGCGGCGCCCGATGTCGGCGATCGCGAGCCCGCTCGCCTCGTTCATCTCGGCGAACCCGATGAGTCGCTCGCCCGGGGTGCCGGCCACCCAGGGGAGTCCGTGGAGGACAGCGTCTGGAACAGCGCCGTCGACGGCGGTCCGATTGGGCGCGATGAAGGGTTCGACGCTCGTCAGGCCGAGACGCCGACCCAGGTCGTTGACGATGGCCGCGAGGTGGGCGCTCGACGCCGCGTTCGCGCGGCTCGCCGCCCGCTCTCGGAAGGAGAGCGTGCGCTTGGGGGCGCTCAGCGTCGCGGCGAGGTTGAGCTCCCGTCGTAGGTCGGCGAGCAACGCCGTCGCCCTCTCCCTCTGCCGGGCACCTTCGGTCTCGGCCTGCTCGACGAGGCGATCGCGGCGTCGGGCCTCGCGCTCGTCCTCGCCGGCGTGCAGGGCTGCGTTCGCCGCTTCGAGGAGGCGGAACATCCGCAGCGCCTCCGTCGCGAGGACGAGGGCCTGAGCGTCGCGCACGACCTCGGGCCGCTGCAGAATCTGCTGTCGCGCCGAGTGTGACTCCGCCCGAGACAGCGCATGCTCGTGGCCGGCGACGGTGTGCTGGGAGCGGTCGACGTAGGCCTCGAGGTCAGGTCGCAGATGGCGAATACCACCCATGATGGAGTCGGTGACCGCACCGATGTGCGTCGCCATGTCGTACGCCTGGTTGATCACCTTCGTGGCCCCGGTGATCTGGGACCAGTGGTCGCTCTTGATCGCGTCGAACACGCCCTCGGTGAGTTTGAGGTTCTCCTCCGCGGTCCGCTGAATCTGGGCCATCTGCGCCTGCATGGCGACCATCGCGAGTGCGCCGCCGGCGGACGCCGCAATGGAGGTCGCCTGCGCGCCTCCGGCAGCGATGAGCCGGGCCTGGCCGACGATCTTGCCGTCCTTGACGAGATTGCCGGTGAGCTGACCGCCGCTCATCATGGGCTGGGCGCCCTTGGCGATGAGGTCGAGTGACTGCGGGGCGAAACGAAGCAGCCCCTGTGCCTGGACGATGCCGTTCGCCGTCTGTGCCGCCACATTGCCCCAGCCGAGGGCCGATGCAGCAGCTGAGGCGATCTGCCCCCGGGCGCCGGTGTCGATCAGATCCATGGGGAGCAACTCGACCCCTTCGGGCACCGCATCACCCACGACGACGGCGACGCCGGGCTCGATCTCGATGATGGCGCCCCGAGCGCCTGCCTCGGCGCCGCTGGACTCTGCGGTCATCACAACCCCTCGTAGTAGCGGCGAACGGCCTGAGCCATGAGCTGGCGGCGCTCGGCCAAGAAGCTCTCGTAGTTGTCCACGGAGACGTCACGGATGTTCGCTGGGATGGCGTTCTCTTCGAGATTGCGCACGAGATCGTCGGCGTCGACGATCTCCCCCAGCTTCAGCACTCCAGTGGCGATCTGTTCGTCCACCACGCCCATGTATTCGGCCGGGGATCGCTTGCCGATACTGATGTTCACCGACGTCTCCGTCAGCGCGAAGTTGGCGACCTGGTTGTAGTCGCGACGGTCGGTGACACCGTGCGCCTGCAGATAGGCCTTGGGGACGATGTGGTGGATGTCGCCGGAGTTCTCGTGCATCGCGGTGACGGTGATGCTGCGCGAGAGGAAGCCGCGCTTGTTGGCATGGATCTGCGATGCGAGGAACGCCTGGAACGCCGGGGCGCTCGTCGACGGTGTCTGGAGCGCTGACGGCATCGTGACGTTCCAGTAGGCATCACTGAGGGTCGATTCTTCGAGCTGCGTCAGGTAGGCCGCCGCTCCCATGGAGGCGATGCGCCGCATGTCGAGTTCCCACGTCGTCTCGAAGCTTCCGGAGTGACGTCCCGTCAACATCGACATGACGAACCATCGACGCACGATCCTCTTGCGCTCGCCTTCCGACATCGATGCGTCTTGGCGCAGACGCAGGTAGAGGGCGTAGGCGAAGTTCAGCGCGTTCTTGGAGCCGATCATGCTGGGCGTGATGAACCCGGCGGACTTGATCGTCATGACGAAGTTCTCGAACTCGTACTGGTTGACGATCTTCGCCAGGGCTGCTTCGAGCACGTCATAGGCCCGCGGGATGCGATCCGGGTCGAGCTTCCGCGTCTCCGGGTCGCGACCCGACAGCTCCCCCACGATCGACGACGCGCGCCCGCGGCTGAAGCCCACGAGACCAGCCACACGGATGATGTCGCCATAGTTGGGGTCGTACAGGTCCTCCGAGACGTTGCGAAGCCAGGCGATCTTCTCCAGATAACCCGAGGCGCCGAATTCGACATCGTTCTCCTTGATGTCGTCGTACGCGTGCGGTGCGACCGACAGGTGCGCGAAGTAGTCGATGAGCTTGCGCAGATTGCGGCCACGGTCGCCGTACGTCGCGATCTTGCTCATCGCGAAGTCGGCACTGCTCAGCGGCACGCCCTTGGAGTTGATGCGGATGAAGATCTCGGACACCGTCTCGACGTCGAGGTCGTCGCTGAGCGAGATGATGCCGATCTGCGCGTGCTTTATGGATGCAAGGTGCTCGAGGTTCTCCTCCACGACGTCCGGGTCTGCATCGGGGTTGGCGGCCAGGTATTGGCGGACGAACTTCAGGGGCGAGCCGTTGAAGAACTCGGCCACGTCCGACACCCACTCCGGGTTGCGGTCGATGACCGGGGTCAGCGTTGCGAACTCTTCACTGACGGGGTTGAACGCGATCGTGATGCGTTTCTGGCGGTACTTCTTGTCGATGACCTTGAGCCCGGCGACAGCCGCGCGCAGGGCCGTGATGCGCTGCTGCCCGTCGATGAGGATCTGCTGATGAGTGGCCACCTGCCCGCCCTTGAGCTTTGCTCCGATCGACTGCCACGTGATGAGGTAGCCGACGGGGTAGCCCTTGTAGAGCGAATCCATGAGGTCACGCACCTTGACGCTGTCCCACACGAAAGGACGCTGCAGCTCGGGGATCGCGATCTGCTCGGCCTTCACCAAATTCAACAGGGTCTCGACGTCACGATGCTCGACGGAATACTTGGCCATGAGTCGAGACTAGCCGCGCGGGTGCCGCCCACGATCATGTCGTGGGCTCGGGAAAAGACTCGCTGTCATGACGGCCACTGCCTATGATCGGATCATCAACCGCCCACTCCCTGGAGAGCCCATGGTCCAGAACGACGGTTTCACACCCGAGAAGGTCATCGCCTCACCGCTGGCGCATGGTTTCGAGGCTTGGTTTCCGCCCGTGGCTGATCGAGCGAGGATGGCAATCAAGGAGGGCCTCGTCGTCATCGACACGAATGTTCTGTTGAACCTCTACAAGTACGACCCGGACGTGACGCACCAGTGGTTCGACATCTTCGAAAAACTAGGCAGCCGCCTCTGGATCCCACACCAGGTCCTGGTCGAGTTCTGGAAGAACCGTGACCGCCTCGCTGGCCACCCCGACAACACGCTCAAGGCGGCCAGCGACATCCGCAAGGCCCGCCAGAGCCTGATCAATTCTTACGCAGCGTGGATTCGTGATAGAGGTCTGACGCAGACCGAGACACAACGCGATCTGGTTCGCGATCTCACCGGGACTGTCGATTCCCTTCTCGACGAGATCGACGCGGCAGATACCTTGCATCGCGAACGTTTTGACAGCGATCCGGCCCATGACGAGGTGGCCCAAGAACTCGCGCGCCTCACGTCGCTTCCGTCGAATGCGGTACGGGTCGGCAAGGCCTTCGGCGATGCGGTACTCAAGGCCGAGCTGGCGAGAGCAGACCAGCGATACGCCGAATCCATCCCGCCTGGCTACATGGACGACAAGGAGAACGAGCGCACCAAGGTCGGTAAGAGTTCGGTTGCCAAATACGGCGACTATCTGCTCTGGCGGCAGACGTTGAACGAGGCCAAGACGTACGTCGAAACCGAGGGTGCGTCATGCGTGGTACTCATCACCGACGACGGCAAAGAAGACTGGTGGCGCAAGTTCGTATCTGACGACGAGGAGCACCGCCAGGTAGCTCGACCAGAACTCGTCGAAGAGATGTTCCGAGAGACAGGGGCTCACTACATCCAGCTCACGGCTGCGTCCCTCCTGCGGTACGCAGACGCCCTGAACATCAAGGTCAGCGCTGACGCCATCCGGAGCGCAGAGACGGTGAACGAGTCAACCGACGATGAATGGATGGAGGAGACCCTCTACCTCGACGTCCCTCGGAGCAACGTCCATGCGACTGCACAACTCAGCCGCAATGACGATCGGGTCAAGGTGCTGCGCGGCAGCCAGGCCAGGATCGAACAGACTCCCACCATCCCTGATTACACGAAATGGAGGATCGCCCAGTTGCTCGAGGAAGGGACCTTGGCCCGCGACCTCGAGAACACCGACGCTTACGTCTTCACGACGGACTGGGTGGCCAAGACCGTGTCTGCCTCTGCCTGCGTGATCCGGGCGGCGTCAGCGAGTGGCAATGCCTCGTGGCGCACCAAGGACGGCATGAGCCCGCCGGAACTCCGCGCCGCACGAAACAGCGAGACATCAGGCGAGGAAGACGGGGAGATCGGGGAGTGAGCGACGGGGGGAAACTGCACGAGCCTTCGGGTACGGCCTGGCTATTGCCAGTAGCCGTCGATCCGACGATCCTGGAGAACTGGGAGGAAGGCCCGGCGCCCTTCAATCTCTCGGAACAGGTCCGCACCTCCATGGGCGGGCATCTGCAGAACCCGAAGGCCGACCGCATCGATGCCCAAGAGCGACGCCATTCATGGACCTCACGGTCAGCCGACCTCCTGGTCCCGACGAATGATGATGATTCACCTCGTGACACACGCCGGTGGTATCGGGAGGCGAGCGGAATACAACTGGGCAGTTTTGCGCTTTCCCAGCTCGAACTTCTCACCGCACCCGCTGCTGGCGCGGCTGATGACCGGGCCGACATCGGGGTTCTCATCATCCACCTCGCCGCAGACCAACAACTGACACCCGACCAACAGCTCCGGGACGCCCTGTACGGGTATGTTCGACAGGCCGAGCCACGCAAGGCAGTGTTGAAGCATCTCATGAAGATCCTGGGCCCCGGATTCGACCTCGAAGCTCTGCCAGGTGCTCGAGAGCAGGTTCCCTCTCTCTATGCGGTCACCAACGCCACGAGTCTCGACGCTGCTGACGACGACGAATTGCTGCTTGCTCGAGAGATGGCAACGCTCACACCGTCTCAGAAGCACGGATCGGAGAGTGTGCAAGACCGGGAGTCACGCCTAGCCCGGACTCGCTCGGACATGACCCGTCTTTCCGACTCGTGGTCGGCCATGGTCACGGGGCACGGCACCGCCTTCGTCGGGAGCACCAAGAGCTTTCCCGCTGCCGCTACCTACATCTCGACGATCTATGTCGACGCCATGGCCGGGGTGCTGCTGTCTCGAACCATCCTCTCCGTGCTCGCGGACGAGATTCACACCACCATCGGAAATCTGCGCCGCGCCGGCTCGACGGAGGAGGTGCTGCGGACCACACTGCACCTCCGGACGCGCCTGCTGTGGCTCCGTTCCACTCTCCTCAGAATTCCTCAGACCGAGTCACGCCCCACGATGCTCATCTCGGAACGGCTCGCGCTGAACCTCAGGGTGCCGGACCTGCTCGCAGGGATCGAGGATGACATCGCCTCGCTCATGGAAGTGGCTTCCCTGCAGCATCAACTGGCACAGGAAGAACATCGACGCATCCAGGAGGAGCACCAGCGCCAGCAGGAAGCATCGTCGAAGCGCGTCGACACCATGTTGGCGATCCTGACGGTCGTGGCGCTCCCCCTGACCATGGCCTACTCGGGGATCGACCTCCTGGGCGGAGGCAACAAGTCTGCGAACCCCTGGTACTGGATCTTCAGTGTTCTGGCCGCAGCACTAGCCCTCGGCTTCATCTGGCGAACTCACCGCAAGCGGCGATGACGGCACGCCCGGCGCTCGGCCAGCATCACTGGGTCCACGGGGTTGTTCTAGACCCGGTCGAGGCGAGCATCGTGCAGGTGCGGTGGTTCCGCGGCATCGTCGCAGGCCATGACGACAAGGCTGCACACCCAGGATCTCTCATATTGGCTGGTCGGTCCGTACCCACACGTCAACAATGGTGGCTCCTGCACCGCCGGGAAGCGCTGCTCCGCGTGCTGGCTGCCGATCAAGAGGCGGATTCGAAGTCGCCAGCTGACGGCACCGTTCGCGCAGTTCCCGGTAACACCGATGAATTCCCGCGCCCCTGGCGCGATTTCCCGCTTCGCTCCGGCGAAGTAGTCGGTGCCATCGATTGCCCGTCCTCGAGCGTCGGCCGCGTCGAGGTCGATGCTGAGTTCCAGCACTCCGAGCTCCCCCTGTGGCGGATTGGAGATGCGTGTACCCGTCGGGGCGTTGCGCCGCTGTTCCACCTCTGCTTCGATGCCGACGATCCACACCGGGACTGTCAACGGGTTGTAGACCTCGAGAGGGAGCAACGTCGCCCCGACGTCGTATGCCTTCCACCTACGCCGGGTCTCTCGCAGGAATCTGTTCGGCTGGATGACCCCGTCCTCGTTCAGTGAGTAGACATCCAAGAAGTCCTCACGATCGAGGATCTCGTCGGTCGCCACCTCCCAGATCGGGCCGGGTTCCGAGTCGTCCCTGGATACCTCGATCTTCAGCCGCGTGCGGCCGAGGCTCGCCCGCTTCGCGGCGGTCTTCCTCCACGCAAGCCCGGCGATGCTGGCTCCGGTCACTCCGGTAGCGCCAGCCAGGGCGCTCAACCACTCGACATCCATGCCTTCATGCTCCTTCTCTCACCCCGGGTCACAGCCCTGGTGCGCGGGCTCGATCCACGACAGACGCTAGATGAATTGGGCTGTTCGGCGAACCTCGAGGATGATTGGCGTCGTCGCTTCATGACAGCTCACGACGGCCCACCGTCGACCACGCATCACCCGAAGGAGGCACGGTGAAGGTAGTAGGGCTCTTCGCCGGTATCGGCGGCATCGAGGTAGGGCTGCAGTCGGGTCACGGCGCGGTCGAGACGGAACTCCTCTGCGAGTGGTGGGCCCCCGCCCAGACGGTGCTCCGCAAGCACTTCACCGACGCCGAGGTCGAAGGAGACGTCGCGCAGCTGGCGTCACTTCCCGCGGGGCTCGACCTCGTCACGGCAGGGTTTCCGTGCACGGACCTCTCGCAGGCCGGCCGTACGGCCGGCATCACGGGCAAGGCCTCCGGGATGGTGGGTGAGGCATTCCGTCTGCTCGAGAAGAGCACGAATACCGGCAAGCTTCCAGATCTCCTCATCGAGAACGTGCCCAACATGCTCGTGCTCGACCGGGGGCGCGCCATGCGTTACCTCGTCGACGAGCTGGAGAAGCTCGGGTATGCATGGGCCTATCGCACGGTCGACTCCCGGTTCACCGGCCTGCCCCAGCGTCGTCGACGCGTCATCCTCCTTGCCTCCGCCGTGCGACGGCCCGAGCAGGTGCTCTTCGCCGACGACGCTGGCCCACGCCCCCTGGATCACTACTGGAAGGACGCCTACGGTTTCTACTGGACCGAGGGCAACCGGGGAGTCGGTTGGGCTCAGGACGCCATCCCCACCCTCAAGGGGTCGTCGACGCTCGGCATCCCCTCGCCCCCCGCGATCTGGCTTCCGGGCGCGGAGACGCCCATCGTGATCCCCGCCCTCGAGGACGCCGAGGCACTCCAGGGATTCGCGCGGGGATGGACGGACATCCCCTTCGAGGGCCTCACCCCTGCTCGGGAGCGTGGAACACGGTGGAAGATGCTCGGAAACGCCGTCACGACCCGCGTGGCAGCGTGGGTCGGCGAGCGCCTGGCGGGCCCAGGAAGCATCGCCGTCGAATCGGCCGAGACACTCGTCGTGGGCCGTTGGCCCGCGGCCGCCTGGGGCAGCACCGGTCAGGTGTGGCAGGCGCAGGCCTCGGAGTTTCCCCGCCTGGACGCGTACGAGCACCTGCGTGACGTCGCCGCCCCCCAGCGGGCCACCCCGCTGTCGGACAAGGCCCTCCTCGGGTTCACGACACGTCTGCTCCGCAGCTCGTTGCGTACGCAGCCCGCCTTCAGGCAGGCACTCGTCGACGAGTGCATGCGCCGCGATCTCACGCTCTCGGCGCCCGCGACCACTTCGGCGACCGACCCCACCGGCGTCGAGAACCGCCGGCACGACGAGATCAGAGCGTGACCAGCTCATAGATGCTGGACCGGAATTCGAAGAGCGTGCGTTCGACCTGCTGCGTGAGCAGTCTGTCGACGGCCACGATCCCGAGCTCCACGTTGTGGCGCTCAGCGCTCCTCGACATGTTGGCGCTGGTGACGACGAGCTTCTGGTGGTCGATGGCCACGAACTTGGCGTGGTTGCGGATGACCCGGTCACCGAACCGGCGCGTGCGCCAGACGTTGGCACCCGGAAGCTCCGTGGCCAACTCCTCCGGCGTGTACGACGCCACCCACTGACCCTCCTTGCCGACCCAGGGCTTGCCCTCGGCCGCTGCTGTGTCGACGAAGAGGTTGATCTTCACCCCCGAGTCCGGGTCGACGGCCTTCAGGGCCGCGACGAGCGCAGACGACCGCTGCAGGTTGAAGGTCGAGCACACGATCGAGGCGCGGGCTCCGCGGACGTGGTCGGCGAGTTGTGAGGTCGCCGAGCCCGTGATGCCGATGCCGTTCGGCACCGTCCACACCGGGGTGACCGTCTTCTCTCTCCCCAGGGCCGCGACGAGCGAGTGGAGGACGAGGACGAGCTGACGGGTGCCGCTCACACGGTCTGGGCCGTCGTCGATGATCGCCCGGCAGAGCCTCTCCGCGGCGACCCGGCGGGTGGGATCGACCTCCTGGACCGCGTAGGACAGCGGTTTTCGACGACGCAAGGCGGCGATGAGGCGTTCCGCGTCCGACGCCGTCAGAACCTCGCCGAGCCTCTCCGCCGCCTCAGGCCCAGTCACCAGGGCCCCCGAAGAAGCCGGTCTCGTGTCCGGGCAGTGACAGCAGCATTCGCCGATCGAGGGCCCGGTTCGCGTTCTCGCACGACGTCTCCGACGCCATCGCGCACGAGTGACACGCTGCACCGTGGAGGAAGTCCTCCGAGTTGGCCGGCACCCGGTTGCCGCAGATCGGGTCCGAGGAGCATCTTCCAGCCCGCCGCAGCGCACTCGCGAGGATCCCCGCGAATCGGTCGGGGTCGCTCAGCGCGACCAACCCGCCGAGTGTGCCGTCGCTGTCGGGGGCCGTCGTACAGATCATCAACCCGGCTGCCGGCGCGCGCCCCTTCTCTTCATCGGCACTCCACGCATACAGACGCTCGGAGAGCGATGCGGACGCGTAACCACTGTGCATGGCCATCTCTCGCATCAGTACGTGGCTGAGCGTGTGAAGCAGCCAGAAGCGAGGTGGTTGCAGCCTCTTGTCCGACTCCTCCACCTTGGCCGTGGCAGAGAGATGGTTCAGGTAGTAGCGGTGGTTCGCAGCGCCGTAGTCCTTCCACAGCTGGGTGCCGAGGATCTTCTCCTCCCACGACGCGATCGCGCTCTCGTCGAAGGTGATGAGCATGCCCTCGCCGCGATTCTCCGTCGCCACGGTCCACTTCGGCTTGCCGTCCCGCGACAGACGGACGAGACGATCCGCCGCGTCGTCGACCCGCGAGAACTCGTCGATGCGTGTGAAGCCGAGCAAGGCCTGCACCTTGCGGAGCTGATCGACCGCGACGAGTCTGTCGACGCGCGGGAGCCGCTGCCCCTCCAACACTCGCTCGGTCAACACCAGACCACTCTTGCCGTAGGGCTGCTGCGGCATCGTCGGGCGCTCGTTCTGCAAGGTCCTCCATTCCGGAACTCGGAGATCGAGCGGGTCCCAGTCCAGGAGGCGTTGCTTCTGGTCGCCTTCTTCCTCTGCGTCACCCGGGGTGAGTGCCTCGAGGAATGCCGCGACGAGCGGCGGATCGGTCTCGGGAAGATCGATGCCCTCCGCGTGCTTCGAAAGCATGCGGCGCAGGGCACGCGGCTTCTTCGCCATGTCTTCGGGTGCGTCCTCCTCTGCGAGATCCGCCACCACCTCCTCGTGGGTGAGTGCGACGCGCAGGTCCGCGACGAGGGTCTCCTTCTCCTCTGCCTGGGTCTCCGGCATCACGATGACGGATTCCGAGACCGGGAACCACAGGTTGGAGGCACCGACGAGCATGAGGCGCAGCTCTGCGTCGCAGCTGGCGTCGTAACCGTCGAGGTGCGGGTGTCGGCCGCGGCACCTGGGCAGATTCGACTTCCCAGCCTCTCCCTGCGCCTCGTTCATGCCGCGCTTCGCGCCGCACTGCGTGCACTCGACTCGCGCGGAGGAACCGGCGGTGCCACCCGGATCCAGCATCCTGAGCACCGGGTTGGCGACCTTCGGGCACGGCGCGAAGTGATGCACCCATTCTCGGTAGGGGAACTCATCGAGGTGCCCCTGCAGGCAGACGAGCAGGTAGCGGGCAGGTAGGGCGCTGGGCGCCATCTTGCTGCCCGCGGTCTTGCACTCCTCGTGAACGAAGCCAGCCCGATCGGGACGGCCTGGCACCGAGTTCGAGTACGTGAAGGCGCTCAGGCGCGCTAGCCGACCGCACTTCGTGCAGCGCAGCCACTGCGGAAAGACGACAGCAGGAACGCCCATCGTGCGACCGTCGTCGTCCCACGAGTTCGACTTCTCGAAGAACGGGTACGGGCGCAGGGCCTCGACCTGAGAGCCGAGCAACCAGCGGACTCGCGCCAGGAGCCGCGGAGCGGGGACCACGGGCCTGTCGGTGGTCGGCCACTTGCTCCACACCCGATCCCAGGCGTCGTAACCGAGGGGTAGCACCGTGAATCGGGGCATGTCCTTGATGGCCCCGGGACCGTCCGTGAAGAACAACGTGGTCGGCCGAGCGCTGCCGACCTTGGAGAAGTTACGACGGCCCGTCGGCTGGGCGGCCACGCGAACCTGGTCGTCGACGATGTCGATCTCGTGGTCGGGGTCGTGCGTGAAGTCAGTCATCGTCGCCTCCGGCGTTCTGCTCGTGGACCCACCGTGGCGTCACGCGAGTCTCGGGGATGAGGAGCTTGTCCTCGTCGGGGCTGAGAAGGATGTTGATCTCGGGCTGGACCTCACGCATCGAGTTGGGCACCTTGAACGGTGGACGCTCCCGGAGGCTGTCCTTCTTGGTGACGGACTCGGAGGAGATGACGAGCGCCATGGCCTTCTCCTTGGCCGCAGCCCCGCGGCCGAGACGGTCGTAGACGAGGACCTTCTCGCGTTCTCCGGCGAGGTCTGCACGTTCAGCCCACTTGTCCAGCCAGGCATCGAGTTCCGCGCGCGCGAGGGTCTCGGCCTCGTCACCGCCCGCGCGTCGAGCACGTTCGGCGATCTGGTCGCACCATGCCTTCACCCGATCCTTGATCGCGGCATCCGCGATCTTGCCGGCGTGGGCCTCCGGCGAGAGCCCGTCTGGATCGCCAGCATCGAGGGCACGCGCGGCGCTCACCAGCACCGCAGGGATGCCACGCCGCAGTGCGGTGAGCGAGTACGGCGTCACGGAGAGGGATTCGACCCTCGAGTAGAAGTTCTCGTGGAACGCCCGAAACTGCTCGTAGTGGACGAGGTCTCGCGGGCGCGCCGTGTTGCCCAGCGCGACGACGAGGCCGGGGCGGTTCTTGTCTCGACCGACGCGCGACGAGGCCTGGATGTACTCGGCCGTGTTCTTGGGCTGACCGACGACCATCATGAGACCGAGACGCGTGACGTCGACACCGACCTGCAGCATCGACGTGGCGAGCACGACGTCATACGGATACGTGGGCTTCGGCAGCGCTGCCAGAGCAGCGTCGAGCTCCTTGATCAGACTGGCATTCGGCTTCTTCGGCTTGTTGGCCTCGTAGAGCTCACGCCGGATCCGGCGCCTCTCCGCGCGCGCCTCGCTCGAGTGGGTCTCCGCCGAGAAGGTCTGTGTCATCCGGTCGAGCGTGTCCGTGATGTCGGTGCCGCTCTTGCGCGACGTCAGCTCCTCCAGGCTCAACCCGTTCGCGGTCATGCCACGCCCCGGCAGCGACGTTCCGCGAACGTTCTTCCACCGCAGGTTGAGTCGGACGTCGTCCTGCACGAAACGCGCCATGCCGGCGAGCTCACGCAGCGCACTGAAGTAGGCGACGACCGTCATGTACGGATCGGCCTCGTCACCCCCACGATCCAGCAGGAGCTGCCCGGCGGACAACAGCAGGGTTGCGAGACGGATCTCGGAGAGTGTCAGGCGGCCGCCCGCCGTCGACAATCCGAGGTAGAGACGCCCGGGCGCGTAGCCCTCGCGCCCGGCGTCCTCCGAGGATCGCCACGGCTTCAACTCCTTGGAGAAGAACGTGTTGCCCGCGTCGAGCACCTGCGGAGGGAAGACCGTCATGCCACGCCCGTAGAGCTGGCGGATCTGGTCTCCGGCATTCCGGACCGTCGCCGACGAGGCAACGATCATCGGGCCGCACTCCGCGCCGTCTGCCGACCGCCACCGGCAGAGCAGGTCGATGACGTTCTCGAACAACCCGACCGTCGTGCCGAGTGAGCTCGTGATGAGGTGCAGCTCGTCCTGGATGACGAGGTCTGGCGGCCGCAGCCGCTTGGCCGGCGCCCGGTGGGCAGCGGGCGCGTCACCCTTCTTCAGGTGCTTGGAGCCCTTGCAGTACGCAGAATCCGGGTGGACGAAACCGTGTCGGGTGCACCGCTCCGTCACGTGCCCGAAGAGCGACGCCGCCTGTCCCTCCCGCGCGAGGCGCGCAAACTTGTCGACCGTGCCGATGACGAAGGCCGGCGTGAGGCGGTAGATCTCCTCGTCGGTGGTGACCACCGGCAGCCCTGCGGCGTCGGCGAACGGGCAGTCGCCGAACTCGTCACCGCAGGAGACGTGGACGCGGTCGAAGTCCTCGTCGAGACGCACGTTCTTGGTCTCGATGGGGCTACCGCACCACGGGCAGCGCCGCAACTGGAGCGTCTTCGGCCGCCTGGACGAATGCTCCATCGCCTCCTCGATGTCCTCCTTCGCAGCCTTGATGGTCTTCGGCGTGACGTCGGAGCCGACCCACATGCCGATGCGGAACGGCGTGGTGCCCCACGTGGCCTCGTCGTCGCGCCGTTTCAGTTCTGCGGCGCACACCAGAGTCGTGGCGCGCTGGAACTGCTGCGACGTGAGCAGGCGCAGGGTGTAGCGCATGAGCACGGCGACACCGGTGGAGCCGTCGAGCCCTTCCTCGCCCACCACGCCCTGCAGACGGCGGATGGCAAACGTGAACGCTGCGAGGCCGAGGTACGCCTCCGTCTTGCCACCACCGGTCGGGAAGAACAGCAGCTCGACATCGGCGTCAGCACCCGCGCGACGTTCGTGGGCCGGGTCGCAGAGCGCAGGGAGCTGCATGAGGACGAAACCGAGCTGGAACATGCGCCACGAGTGCGCCTTCGCGCCACGCTCGGCAACCTGAGCCTTGGCGGCGGCGAACGACAGGCCCTCCGACGCGCGCAGCTCGGTGATCTGCGAGTGCACGCGCTGGTCGGCCATCACGACGTTCATGAACGCGAATGCCTGTCGCGCCTGCTCGTTCGCAGGGTCGACGAGGAAATCGATGCCCTCGGCCAGGCGTGCCGCGACGAGGCGTGCACTGTCGATGGCGTCGAACGCGATCTGCTGCAGGTGCGGGGGCAGGGCCTCGGCGACGGGCTCGCCCTCTCGGGGTGCGTCCTCGCCCCGCACCACCTTCTCCTGCAGATCGAGCCACTCGTCGTAGGCGTCGTGCATGGGCCGCAACGCTGCTTCGAGGTGCTCGGGGCCGAGCTCTGCCAGAGCGCGCATGTCCAGCACGACACCTCCGACGGTCTCGGCGTCGACGGCTGGCACCTCGACGGTCGGCGTCCACGTCGTCGAGACGCGTGACGTGCGCCCTCCCGAGGGATTGGCCCAGTCGACCGAGGTCGTACGCCCGATGGCGAACTCGAGCTTGTCGCGGTACTGAAGCGCCAGCTGTCGCTCCTCGGGGTCGTCGAGGAGCACGCTCTCGTCGAGCCGCACGTCGCGCACGGGCAGGAAGACAGCGCTTCCGTCGGTCGACTCGACGATGAGCTTCGTCTGGAACAGCCACGCACCGACGGGGACGCGGTCGTTGGTCGGTTGCACGTTGCACAACGAGAGCTCGACGTGCCGGCGGCCAGTTGCTGCCTCGTCGAAGCGGTCGGCGTGCAGTTCGACGTGCTCGTCCAGTTCGATCGGAGCGGCCTTGGCGCCCGGCACGAGCGCGCCCACGTCGATGACGGTGCTGACGCTCTTGGGCTCTCTCGCGTACCGCGTGCGCGCGTTCGGGTCGGAGCCATCCGGGCGCCGGGAGGCGTACCGCGCCCACTCAGCGGTGACACGCACCGACCCCACGTCTGCGGGCAGTTGGAAACGCAGGCCCATCGACGCGGGAACGGTGGAGCCTCGCTGTAGGGGAGCATCGTCGATGCCGTCGTCGCCGGTATCGCCCCCGGTTCCGCTGTCGGCGACCCGTTCGTCGTCGCCCTTCTGCGGCTGCGGAGCCTCCTCGTCCAGCTCGATCTCGTCGTCGGCGACAAGAGCACGTTCGGCCAGCGGGCGCGGCGCGAGCTTGCCGAGCATGTACTTCGTCACCGGCGACTCGGGCAGCAATTCCTCGTCACCGCCTGACGGGCCGACGAGTTCGCGTTCGAGGATGTCGACGAGGTTGCGGCGAGCGGTCCACGACGTGCCGTCCGGTTCCCATTCCAGCTCGTAGGGAGCGGAGCCGACGAGCCCCGACTCGGGCGTCGCTGTGGTCGTGTCAGTCATCGGAGCCCTCCGACTCGCTCGTCTCGTCATCCGTGGCCGGGGGCGCACCATCCTGGAGCGCGGCACGGCGGTGGTTCTCCTCCAGGAGGCGATCGAGGATCTCGACGCGTGCCTCGGGGCACACCGTCCAACGTGTCATCTGACGGTAGGTGTGGAAACCGTGATTCAGCTCGACGTCGCCCCAGTCATACGCCTCCATGACGACGTGGTCGAGCTCGGTGTGGATCGCTCGCATCCGCGCGACGTCGGGATCGTCCTCATCAGCGATGGTCGGATCGTTGACGAGGTTGTAGAGCTTCGTCAGGCCAAGCTCACGGCGGAGCATGATCTCGCGACGCACCTCGTCCAGCGTCCGCCCGATGCGATCGAGGTCGGTAGATCCCGTCGGGCGGGGAAAGGTCTCGAACACATCAGAAGGCGTATATCGCACCCGAGTTTCCAAGGTCGAGCCGTATGTAATCGCCCACGCCTGGTGCAGCGATGACGACAGAACAGCTTGGTCCCCGAAAGACTCGGTCGTAAATACCCCCAGCATGTGGCTGAAAACTTGACTGGTGGGGACGCGGACTGGCATGACGCTCTTGCTGACGAGCGCGATGACCAGGACCTCGTTTAAGGCCGGCAACTTCTTGCGTAGCCCCATACTCGAACTTTCGAACAACCACCACCTCTCACTGAGGCGGGGTTTAGCCGTCAAGCTCTTGCGGTATGAACGAACACGCGGTTCCAGCCAAGAAATTACCTCGGCAAACCCTTCCGAGGTATCTTCAGGAGCCGCTTGAAGGTCGACGACCCACCGCCGAGCTCGATTATCCGGCGAGCCGTTAACGTCCTCACCGTTCAAATATGGGCGGACGAGTCGTCCCTTGAATGGATCGTCGGAAATCAGAGACCTGGCCTCCTCGGGATCCATGAGGAAACCGATGCCATTGACGTTCATTCCTATGAAGCAAATCCCTCTATTGTGGTCGAGGCGCTTGGGTTGCCCGCTTACATGTCCAGCCGCCTCCAACAAGGTCGTGATTGCCATGACTGGCACACCGTCTGCCTCGCGCGCCACGTCAGCACCGATCCCAGCTCGCGTACCCCACACACCAGCGAACTCAAGAGCTGCTGAACGCGCAGGCCACGACCGAGATTGGATCGCACGCATGATCGTGAAGCCAGCGTCGGTCATGCGATCGAGTCCAACCTCACGCGTGTCGCCCTGCGCGATGGTATTCGTCGCGATGAGGCCGAGGGTTCCGGCCCCGCGCAAGAGCACGTCGGCACGCAAGAAAAAATAGGCCACGAGGTCAGCGTTTCCCGCCGTGCCACCTGCCAGCTGGTGAACGAGCCATTCTCGCACCGGGCTACCCATGGCGATCGAGATCTTCTTGCCGCCGAGAAAGGGGGGGTTGCCGATGATCGCGTCGAAGCCACCATGCTGCATCACCTCGGGCACTGCCAGGCACCAGTGGAGCGGGTGCCACCGGTCTTGGTCGGCCTCGATACCGGGCGACAGCCGTTCGATCGTCAACCCCCTGTCGACGATGGCGTCAAGCATCGAAGAGTCAGCCGCTTCCCCCGGCCGCGGATATTCCTTGCCCACGGCGATACGGAGGTTCTCGTACGCTTCGTCGAGCTTCTTCCCCGACTTGCCACCGAGAGGTAGGCCGGCAGCGATGACGCCGTCCGCGATCTTCGTGAGGTCACGCGTCAGCTCGTCGAGCTGCTCCATCTGCCGATTCTTGGCCGCCGCGCTGCGTTGCGGGTCGTTCTCAATGATCTCCTCGGCGAGACGGCGCCGCAGCTGCGCCGCCTTGTCGATCTTGTGGCGCAGGTCGAGTCGCTCCTCGAGCACGTTGCCCCGGAACTCCATCTGTGTCTGCTCATGTGCGGGGGCAGGTCTCGGGTCGATGTGCAGTTCTTCGAGCTGCCGCAGCGACGTGAGGCCGAGCAGTGAGTTGCCGTGGAAGATCTTGTCGTCGACGAAGGAGAACGGCTTGCGGGGGTCGAGCGAGACGAGCCAGAGGGACAGCTTGCACATCTCGACGGCCATGCCGTTGATGTCGGCGCCGTAGAGGCACTGCGCGACGACCTCACGGACGGCAGCCGTTCGCAGGCGAAGCCGTGACTCGCGCTCGTCGAGCCCCTGTGACGACCATTTGTTGAGCAGGTCGGCCGCTCGACCATCGCGCTGCCACGACTCGACGAGGCGATCAGCGAGGTATCGCGCCGCAGCGACGAGAAACGCGCCCGAACCGCAGGCGATGTCCGCCACCTTGAGCTCGAGCAGGGCATCCGAGGAGAGTGGCACCCATTCGTCGCGGTTCGGCGTCTGGTACGGCCCCGGCGAGAAGACGAGCGGTTCGAGGGCATGGAGCACGACCTCCTCCGCGAGCGCCTTCGGGGTGTAGTGCGCTCCCGCGTTCTTGCGTGAAGGGGTCTCGACCACCATCAAGCCGCCCTCGAGCACGACCATGGGCTTGCCGCGCAGGTCTCGCCGGATGATGCCGAGCCAGGCCCTGAGTCGTTCGCGCAGTACCGGGTCATCCGTCACGCGTCGGAGCGCAGGCTCGGCGTCCTCCGCCGAGTCACTCGCCGCGAGCGCCTTCGTCATCCGGCTCGTCGTGGCCGTCTTCGCCGCAGGCTGGTTCTTCTTCACCCAGGCGGCGATGGACGTCGACGTCGCCGCATCGGATCTGGCCTCCTCGTACAACTCGTCGAGCACGTCGAGGGGCACCTCCGGCTCGGCGCCGTCGGGGCCCATCAGGCCGAGCGTGGTCGTCTCCGCGCGGCGGCAGGTGTAGCCCAGCAGACCCTCGTAGACGTAACCGATCTGCTCGACGTCGATGTCTCGGAACGAGACCCGGCGCCGCCCCTCCCCCTTGATCTCCGTCTCCTGCACCGAGCGCAGCACGTGGAGCATGACGAGGTCGCTCACCCCGAGCGCGAGGGTGCCGGCCTCGGTGGGAGCGGTGAGGAACGGGAACCGCGCCGGGTCGAACAGCGACCCGCCGTAGGCGGGCAGGCGGAGATCCTCGAAGTTCACGCCACCGAAGAGAGCGGTCGACGTGGCGAGAAGGCGATGCCAGACCAGGAAGGTTCGGTCCAGCGAGTCCGCCCCGGTCTCGGCCTCCTGGCGCACGAGCTCGTCGAGCTGGCCGGCGAGACCGTAGGCCCGGCGGTACAACTCACTCTGGGGCAGCAGCCCGCGCTCCTCTGCGAAGAGGAGGAAGACGACGCGCATGACGGCCGTCACGACCGCCTCGTAGATGAGGTCACCGTCGTCGGGAAGCGGGTTCGCCCCATCCGCCCGGCGTCCTGATTCGTCGAGCGCCGCGACGAGCAGTTCGACGGCCTTGCGCACCTGAACACCGAGGGCCTCGGTGATCTCCTCTGCCGCCACCTGCGAGGCGACGAACACATCGGGCAGATACGAGACGAGCTTCGTGTTGAACAGCGACGAGCCTGAGAGCAACTCGACGAACGCATCACGCACTCCTGTCTCCGACGACCACGTGAGCGCGTCGGTCTCCCCCGATGACGGCATGCCGCCGTCCTTCGCCGGCACGCTCACGAGTGCCCACCGCCGACCGTCCGTCACCACACCGATGCGCACGTCTGCACGACGCAGCATCAACTCCATGCGGTCGATCGCGCTCTGCGACCATCCGTCGAGGCCCGGGTCGGCCAGCGACCCCTGCACCGGGTCGACGACGTGCACGAGGGCCCCGACGCGACCACCGGCCCGTGCAACCCCGTCAGGACGCACCGACACGTCTCCCCTCGGGGAGGTGACCTCGGCGTCGATCTCATCTCCGACGTCACGATGCCAGGCCTCTCCCCACCCGACGACGTCACGCAGGACGACGTCGACGAATGCGTCACGGGCCTGCCGGTAGTCGTCGAGACCGGTCTCAGGCCGGGCATCCCACGCGTCCCACGCGCGCTCGAACTCGCTGGTCGCGAGCGTCAACCACCTCCGCCGGTCTCCTTCGAGCGGTGGCATGCCGCTGGGCCATGCCTTGACGAGAGCCCGGGCCGCGAGGAAGGGCCCCTCCGTCTCCATCGCTGCCAGCCACCGGCGGTGCGCTTCGATCGGCTTCATCGGGCGGTGTGCCTGCTTGGACTTCATCGTGCGCCTCCCAGGGCAGCTGCGTCGGCGGGGGTGAGGGCGAACACGACCGCCGCGGCCGAGACGAAGGGCTTGACCTCCGCGTACCGCTCTCGGATGAGAGCGAGCTCGCGCCTCTGCTCGTCGTCGAGCGCCTCGAGGCGGTTCTCCATGGAGCGAATGTCCTGTCGACGCTGCCTCGCTTGTTCGTCGGGCAGGAGCGCCAGTTGCTGCTGATTCTCCGCTTCGAGCGCGACGGCGAGAGAATCATGCAGATTGCGCCGGAACGCGGCATAGATCTTCTCTGCCCGCTCCTGATCCGCGGCCAGGCGCCCCGCGAGACGATCCTCGACACCCTCCTGCCGTCGTCGCGCCCGGTGCTCCATGGCGCTCTCCAGGCGGGAGCGCAGGCGCCCGTCAGCGTCGTTCCACCGCTCGGCCAACGCCTCACGCACCGCCGCCGGCGCGAGGACGAGATCATCACCGTCGAGCACCGTCTCGAGCATCGCGTCGACCTTCTCCTCGGCCATGTCAGCACCCCGCAGACGCACCCCCGAGAGGAAGACCTCCTCGTGCAGACGGATGCCGCCTCGGCCGACGAGCACGAGGCGGGAGACGGCCGCCACGCACGACTCGGGAAGCCGCTCGTCGACGACCGCGGTGACGCGGTTCAGCGATGAACCGGAGCCGAAGAGGCTGTTGCGCAGCAGCCGCGCCGACTTCTGCATGATCGCGTGCCCGAGATGCACGTGCACGACGTCGCGGCGCTCGGCGGCGACGTCCTCGTCGAACGTGATGGGGCGCATCACCCCGGGCGCGAGACGCGACTCCAACCCCTCGCATGCCTTCGCCCATCGCGGGCTCAGGTGATCGACGCGGAAGGTCTCCGGCACGTCGCCACCGATGTCGTCGGGATCGACGCGCAGCGGCGGCTCCTGCGACAGCTCGAGCGCAGCATCGACGACGCGGCGGGCGTTGAACGGCGACAGGTGCAGGCGCTGCTTCTGGTCCGCGTACGTGCGTGCGAGGTTCGTCAACTGCTGGTTCAGCGTCTGCTCGGCAGCGAGCACGGCGTTGACGACGTCGGCATCTCGGCCGCGGGGCACCACGCGCCGCTTGCGACGAGGGAGGAATCGCTCCTGGACCTCCTCGTCGATCAGCTCGTTCGTCGAACCCAGGTCGCGATCGGTGTTCGCCACCTTCCGAGCCAGGTACTCCACGAAGTGCAGGTCCGCCGCATACGCGGACGAGGTCTCCACCGGGGCGAAGTAGTAGATCTCCGGCGGCTTCGTCTGCCCGTAACGATCGATGCGGCCGACCCGCTGCTCGAGACGCGAGGGGTTGAACGGCACGTCGAGGTTGACGAGTCGGTGACAGTACGTCTGCAGGTCGATGCCCTCTCCCGCTGCGTCGGTGGCGAGGAGCACCCGGAGAGGTTCGTCCGACGGCGGTGCCGTGAAACGGGCGCGGATCTGCTCTCGCATCTCTGCCGGCGTACCGCCCTCGATGACGGCGAGACGCGTGTCGTCGAGACCACGCTGCTCGAGGACGTTCTGGACCCAGTGCAGGGTGTCGGCGTACTCCGTGAAGATGACGACACGTTCGTCGTTCCACGTTCCGTCCGGTCGGCACACGGCATCCAGGAACTCGACGAGCTTCTCGACACGCGAGTCAGCACGCATCTCGTACCCCTTGGCCCAGGCCACCAACTGCTCGACGGCCGCGGGATCGGCGTCGCCGAACGGATCTTCGGACCTGGCCCCGGCCAACGCCCCGAACTCGGGCTGCTCGGCGAGCCCCTCCTCGTCGTCCGACTGATCCGTGCCGAAGAGCTCGGCGTACTCGTCGTCGTCGTACGTGGAGGATGACGACGTCGATGACGACAGGTATCGCTCGAGCGTTTGACCGAAGGCCCACGGGCTGGAGAGGAAGCGCTTCGTGAGGATGAGCGAGACGATGTCGGCGCCCTTCTTGCCCCCGCTGCGCCGAGCACCCTCGTCGAGGATTTTCTGGAAGCTCTCGAAGGCCCTGGCCTCGTCCTCGTCCGGCTCGAAGACGATCTTCTCGATGACGCGCCTCTGGAAGTTCTTGCCCTCGATGTCCGTCTTGAGACGCCTGACCGTGACGTCGGCGAGCGCCTTCGCGTCGACGTTCGCCCCGCGCGAGAAACGACGGTCGTCGATCATCTCGAGCAGCGCGGTGAACGACTCCGAATGACCGTTGTGCGGGGTGGCACTGAGGAAGAGACGGTGCTCGCACCGCTTCGCGAGCGCCCGCGTCGCCTCGGTTCGCTGACTGTCGACCGCATACCCGCGCCCGCCACCCAGAGAACTCGGGCTCGACGGCGCCACGTGATGCGCCTCGTCGACGACGAGGACGTCGAAGGCATGTCGTGCGGCGGTGGCAGGGTCGGACTTCTCGGGGCCGTAGACGTCACGCAGGAGCCGCTGCGCGCGCGCCTTCGGCAGCCAGGCCATGCTCACGATGATCCGGGGAAAGAGACGGAACGGATTCGCAGCGAGACCATGCCTGCGACGCACGTCCGCGAGACACGCGCTGTCGACGATCGTGAAGTCGAGGCCGAACTTCTCGCGCATCTCCTCCTGCCACTTGATCATCAGGCTCGGCGGGCAGACGATGACGACGCTTCGCGCACGGTGACGCAGCAGCAACTCCTGGATCACGAGCCCGGCCTCGATCGTCTTGCCGAGACCCACGTCGTCAGCGAGCAGGAGGTTGGTGCGCGGAGCGGAGAGCGCTCGACGCAGCGGCTCGAGCTGGTACGCCTCGACGGCTGCGCCCGACCGGAACGGCGCCTGGAAGGCCTTGTTGTCGGCACTCGTCACCGCACCCCAGCGCACGGCGTCGACGACTGCGCCGAGAAGATTCGGGTCGTCGAAGCTGCCCGGCTCGACATGGGACGGGAGGCCCTGGTCGGGCAGGGTCGTGTGGCCCACCTCGAGCTCCCAGACGACCGTGAGCTCCTCGCCCAGCCGGTCCTCGTCGATCGACTGGAGCGTGACGACGTGCTCGGCTCCGGCCCGTCCCTCGTCGGCGGGGCTACGGGGCAGCCCCTGATCCTGGACGTCGGCGACGGCCCAGGTCGCCCCCCGAACCTTGACCACCTGCCCCGGCTGGGGTATCGCCGGCACTCGCGGCAGCGTCTCGACGGTCATGGCACTCCTCGGGTCGAACGGGCGCCGTGATGGCGTCCAGAGGCGATGCTACCGAGGGGAACTCATCGACTGAGCACCAATCTGCGGACGGATGTGTTTCGATATTCGCAATAATGTTGCGATTTGTGCAATACTAGGGACATGAATACCCCAGCCACCCGAGTTCGCTCGCTCATGGACGACCACGGTCTGACGCAGACCGAGTTCGCGGCGCGTGTCGGACTGGACGCCCCGAAACTGTCCAAGTCTCTGAGCGGCACCCGCCGCTTCTCCGTCGTCGATCTCGCGAACATCGCGGAGGAGTTCGACGTGTCCCTCGACTGGTTGCACACCGGTCAGGAGAGCGAGCTCGTCCTCGCAGCCCGACGCACGGCAGGTGCGCCTGCGGGCGAAGCCGTGGCGGTGGCCCGCGATCTCGCGATCCAGCGGGCCGATCTCGCCTCGCTCGGCATCGCACAGGACTGGCGTCCTCTCGCGATGGAGCTACCGGTCGGTGGCCGGCTCGTCGATCAGGGAGCGCGCTTGGCTGCGGCTGCACTCGCGCGATTCGACGAGGAGGGCCTCGACCCGACGGCGGCCGATCTCGCCGGTGCGATCGAGACGGCCTTCGGCGCAGACGTCGTGGTGGCCGAGGCCGGGGACGGCATCGACGGGCTCGCGGTCTCGAACCCGGACGCGAAGATCATCCTCGTCGCGCCGGGCGCGGTGCCGGCAAGGCAACGATTCACGCTCGCGCACGAGCTGTGCCACCTGCTCTTCTCCGACGACCAGGGAGTGCATCTCGACGAGGACATCTACGCCAAGGCCAGCAAGACGGGGGACAGCGAGATGCGGGCCAATGCCTTCGCGGCGTCCTTCCTCATGCCCGCCGCCATCCTGGAGGAGCGCGTCGAGCAGGGTTTCGACGAGACAGCGTTCTGCCGGCTCGCGGCCGACCTGCGCGTCTCGCCGAGCGCCCTCGCCTACCGGCTGCAGAACCTCGGGCTCATCGACGGGATGACATGCTCCACGTGGGGCAAGATCTCCAACAAGAAGGCGGCGGAGACGGTCGGGGAGGGCAGCGCATACGCGCTGTCCGTCAGCGCCGCGCTCGCACCCCGCCTGCCGCAGCGTCTCGTCGCCGACGCCTATCGGGCCTACGAGCGAGGGCTGACGACGCTGCGGCCCTACGCCAACCTCGTGGGGCAGGACGTGCACGAGCTCCGCCGCTCGCTGGAAGCCAGCGAAGAGACCGGCGAATGACGATGAGCGACAAGGTCTTCCCCGACAACACCGTGCTGTGCAACTTCGCCTCGGTTCACCGGATCGACCTGCTCCATGGCTGGTTGCGGGGTCGTGGGCGATGGACGGAGGCGGTGGAGGACGAGGCACGTCGCTCGTCGAAACTCCTTCCGGGGCTCACCCCTCTCCTGCAGGAGTCATGGCTCGGGGAGCCACTGGCGCCTGAGACCGACGAGGAAGAAACGGCCGTCCTTCGCACCCGCCGTGTCGTGTTCGGAGGCCGAGAGACCGAACCCACCAAGCACCTCGGCGAGGCGATGACACTCGTGCTGATCGAGACACGAGAAGAACTTCGGGGATCGTGGTGGGTCACCGACGATCGAGAAGCAGCAGAGCACGCCGATCGGAAGGGGATCACCACCCGCGACACGATGCACATCATGGGCGAGCTCGTCTCCGAGGGGACGCTCACCGCCGTGGACGCCTTCGCCCTCATGCAGACGATGCGCGATCGCGATCGTCACATGCGGATGCCTGGCAGCCCCCGTGACCTGCAATGACAGCGGTGCCCTCTCCCGAAGGCCCGGTGCCGTCACCGCTGGCGTCCCATCCGGGCAACGCCGACCCAGCAGCTGCAGCTCGATTGGCCAAGGCGCGTCGAGCTGACACCGCCCCCGAGGTCGCCCTCCGTCGCATCCTCCATGCGCACGGGCTGAGATATCGAGTCGGGTACCCGGTGCCGGGCGCGCCGCGGCGCAGCATCGACATCGCGTTCACCCGTGCTCGCTTGGCCATCTTCATCGATGGTTGTTACTGGCACGGATGCCCCCAGCACTCGACCGCCCCCAAGAACAACGCCGGCTGGTGGCAGGACAAGTTCGCCGCCAACGCGGCACGTGATGCCGACACGAACCGGCTTCTCGTCGAAAGTGGGTGGACGGTCATGCGTGTCTGGGAGCACGAGGACCCAGACACGGTCGCGAGCCGGGTCTTGGCGGCTCTGCACGGGTAACCTCGGGCCCATGCCCCAGTGCAAGCCTCGCAAGAAAGACCTCCCCCACGGTTTCGAGCCGGCCTCGAGCTCATCCTGGATCCTCCGCCGTGCCAACGCCGGCGAAGGCTTCCTGTGGCAGGGCCAGGCTCACGACGCCCCCGAGGGGCAGCTGTGGCACTGCACGGCCGATGGGTGGGCGAGCGAGCCGCGCCCGGGTGCGCTGCCCGACGAGGTGAGCGTGTTCGACGTCCCGGCGAACGTCGCGATGTGGGTGTGCGGATTCCCCGAGGAGGAGGTGCTTCAGCGACTCCGCGCAACCGGCGACGGAGAGCCCGACGAGCATGACTGGGCGTTCTCCACCAAGCAGTTCGAGTCGCAGGACGACGAGTTCCCTGGCGCCTGGGAGGCGCCGGCACGCCGGTATGTGTGTGTCGACGGCAGGCGGGTCCAGTTCGCCGAACCCAGCGGAGCCCCGTTCCTCACGCAGGATGACGCGCCCGTGGGCGTCACACTCGCCACGTTCCACTGGGGAAGCGAAGACGGCATGATGAGCGGCGCATCCAGCTGGACCCTCACCCAGGTCAGCCCCACCCGCGCCATCGCGAGCGCAAACGGTGATGCCACCGCCCCGCCCGTCGAGATGGCCCTCTCCTCCGAGCGCCTCGCCGAGGTGGTCGCGAGCTGGCTGGCTGACGTCGAGGGTGGTGCGATCGGAGCGCCGTTGGCCGCAGCGATCGCGCTCGAACCCTTCGACCCCGCCGGGCAGTTGCCCGACGCCGAACGTCGCTCGTGGGAGAGCCTCCTGGCCGATCTGCGCTCCGGGTACGGCACCACGCTCGAGTGCACCATCGCCCTCGACGGCGACGATCGAGAACGCCTGCGCGGCATCCTCGCCGAGGATGACGAGTACCGCGCGATTCGTGACGCCCTGGCGGACCCGGCGAAGCACGATGAATGGCTGCGGGCACAGCTCCAGCAAGACGAACCGTACGACCTGGACGACTGATCTGCGACCGTCAGCGTTTCTGCCGGCGTTCTCTCCTCGGCGCCCCTGGGCCGTAGTCGAGTTGCGGGTCGCGCCGCGCGGACCGCACGATCTCCTCGAGGTCGGCGTCGCCGGGGTCCTCCCAGTACGCCGCATGGCCCATGGCCGCGATCGTGCCCAGCCTCTGAGCCGGGTAGAGGACGCCGTCACGTTCGACGATGCGGGCCATGCCGCTGCCCAGACCCACGACATAGCGCCCGTCGCCCATGTTCGCCGTCAGCTCGAAGGCGTAGAAGTCCCCCGCGAGCCATGGACAGCCCTGGGCGCCGTCGCAGTCGAGTTGCCCGCACTCTCCGCAGCGGCGCACCAAGCCCGACGCAATGCGACGCGCCTCCCCTGCGTCGAACTCATCGACCCGCGTGACGGCGCGGACCCACGACACATCGCTGTCAGAGACCACGTCCGCCGCGTGGAGTTGCACGAGGTCCCCGATCACGACGGGAGCGCCGGCGTCGGACGTCCATGGCTCGTGGCTCCACACCCAGACGGCGTCACCACTCGGCACGCGCAGTTGGAGGAAGCCGTCGATGACCGACAGCACCTCCGCCTGGGCAGAATTGCTCGACGCATGCACCGACCGCATCCGTGGCGGGCCCATCTCGTGCCCGCCCCCGACCCAGCACTCGTGGTCGGGGCCGTATCCATTGATCCTCGTGATGTCCACTCGTCGACCTCTCGTCTCTCTCGGCGCGGGGCGCCACCCGTCAGCCCGGGTTGCGCTGCGTTCCTGACGTGTCTGCCAGCTCCGCCACGGCGTCGAACGCCAGGGCGCGGGCAGCGGGCGTGTAATCCTGTCCCGATCGTCGCAAGCGCCAGTCCTGTTCGACGTGCTCGAGCATGCGCATCATGGGCCACACGCACGGGCCGATGTCGCGCCAACGCGGCGGTGAGCCGTCGGGCATGCGCCATCCCACGTCCGCGATGAGTTCGCGGATCATCTCGTACGTGTGCTCCTGCGGAAAAGCTGAGGCGACGAGCAGCGCGTAGAGCGTTCGCGCGCAGGCCTCGAACTCGTCGGCTTTCGCCGGCACCAGCGCGGCAGCGAGGTCGCGCCACAACTGCTCCAACTCGCCCGCAGCAATCGCCTTCGCGACCAACTGGCCGCGCTTCGTCAGCACGAACTCACCGCGATAGTGACGCGCGTAGCCCATCGTCTTCAACGACTCACGCAGCGCCGTCACCGGCACGACATCCATCTCTCGACGGCTACTGCCGTGCGTCCAGATGCCTAGCGCGTCGACGATCCTGCCGACGGTGTCAGGCTTCAGGTAGCCCGCCTGCGTCAACGGCAACGGGCCCTCCGCGAGCATGCCGATGAGCGTCACCCACGAGCGCAACGCGTCGGCGCGCTCTGCGTCCGTCGGTTCGACATGCTCCTTGCGGGCCCGCGACACCGAACCGAGCAACACCACCTGCGCACGCGGCGACGCCCGCCGCAACGTCTGGCCGAGCATCGACGACGGATCCACCGCCCCCTCTTCGGCGATCCTCTGCAGAGCCTCGTTCTCCTTCGACAGCACGACGATCGCGGCGTTCGCCTCGTCGACCGAGAAGCGCGCCGGATCCCAGCCCGGCGGCACCCACTCGGCGTATTCCGGTGACAAGTTGCGCGCCTTGTGCCCCTGGACGAGCTCGTTGTACTGCCACGGTCCGCCCGAATCCTCCAACGGGCACGCGTTGCGACCGGCGACGCACTCCGCGAGCGGGCCGTCAGCGTCAGGTGTACCGCTCGTCGCGAGCTCGACGACCTTCTCGACCTTGATCGTGTGCACCCAGTCGTCACCGAAGTCATACACGTAGAACACGCGATCGCCCGGAGCGCGCAACACCTGATCGAGAACGACCTCGGTCTCGACGCCGGACGCCTCGTCGAGGTCATCACCCATCTCTACGTCTGCCACGCTCGCGAGGAACGGCCCACGCCAGACATCTTTCTTCGGCCCGAGCGTGAACCGGTGCAGATGCGCGTCCGCCCATCCGAGCGTCGCCTGGATGACGTCGTGGAACTGCGCCATCGTCACGTCGCTACGCACCTCGATACGGCGCCAAACAGCCGGCTTCACCTCGTCGACGTCGACGCGGACGGTGAGGAGCCGCACGCCGTCGCGTGCGGGCGGCAGCGTCACCTGCGGCCGCGGCGGCGGTGGCGTGAAGAACCGGCGCGCAACGCCTTCCGTCGAGCCTGCGGGCACGCCCGCTGCGGGAAGGCCGAACGCCGCACCGGGCGCGCTGGCAGCGCCTGACGCCGGCTGCCCGCCGTCGGCTTGCGGCGGCAACCCGAGCTCACGGGCGACGTCAGGCCAGTTCTCCTCGTCGTTCAACTGCTCACGAAACGACTGGATGAACGCCTCGACCGACGGGTCGTCAAAATCAGCCATGCCCCATCGTGTCATCGCGGCCCCGGTTCGATGGGACAGCCGTCGCGACCTTCGCCACCCCGGTCACTCTCAACGAGAACCGAGGCTCCGCGATCAGCACATGACCCGGCGCTCCGAACGGGTCAGACACCGATAAGGGCGTTCTTCCCGATAGCCCGCTCAGCAGGGAGCGACCTGGCACGATGAGGCGAATGGAATACTTCAACCCGCCTCCTGGCTGGCCCCCGACGCCCCACGCCTGGCGACCGTCCCAAGGTTGGCAGCCGGACCCTCGCTGGCCAGACGCCCCCGCAGACTGGCCCTTTTGGGTCGACGAATCCCGACGCCCTGTCGCTGGACCCGAGGGCCTGTATGGCGCGGAATCATCTCCCTCGTGGCGCGATGCCCGTGAACGAATCGGCGGCGCCCTCCGCTCCCTCGACGCCAATACGGCAGAAGCCAGACGCGCGGCGGCGAGCACGGCGGCGGAAGCCACGCGAACGGCCCGAAACACGGCCGCGAACCTGCGCCAGCGCTACGAGAACCGGGGCGCAGACGACCAGGCCCCAACTGTTCCAGAGCCAACGCAGCCCGTGACGCAAACCCGGGCTCACAACCTGCCGCAGTCGATCCCACGCTCCTGGCCCCGTCAGACACCAAGTGGGGCTACGGTGGCGGCCTCGTCGACGGCGTCAACCGCCAACCGAACGGGCCTTCTGAAAAAGGTCGGAATGGGAGGCGCTGGTCTCGTCCTTGTCTCATTGCTCGTCGCGCAGTGCAATGGCGGCTCAGGCGCCAGTTCGAATCCGTCAGTCTCCGCGTCATCGGCTACGACAACCGCCACTCAGTCGAGCGTGGCGCCATCTCGGACAACCCCCACGACGAGCACCGCCGCCAGCACGGCGAGCACGGCCGAGACCAGCCAGGAACGAGATACCTCGGACAGCACGCGTTCCCGAACAACACCCGTCACCCCGCGGGCCGCGACAACGCGATCAACAGCACCGACTCGCAACGAAACGCCCGCGACCAGCGAGCCCATTGCACCCGTGGTGCCGCAAAGGACGGACGAGCCCGACACCCCAGACGCCGAACCCACTGGCTCCGCCAGCTACAGCAACTGTAGGCAGGTCAAGGCAGCAGGGGCTGCTCCGCTCTACGCCGGCCAACCTGGGTACAGCCGCAAGCTCGATCGTGATGGAGACGGAGTCGCCTGCGAGAAGTGATCCTCATCCGAGAAATCGCAAACCCGTGAGCGTTCGCCAGACTGAGGATAGAGGTGCATGCCGTAACGCTGACGCGGGCGCTACTCGGCCAGCGAGCCGTACCTCAACACGTGATCGTCAGCGCCGCCCGAACACTCGGGCAGGTGCAGTTCGATGAGTTTCGCGAGCGTCAGCACGTAATGGCGCGCGCAGAAGAGTTGCGCGTCGCCGCCGCCGGCGTGCTCGGCGAACACGACGTAGTGCGTCGGGGTCTCGGTGCACACGCACTCGTTCCACGTGCAGCGGGTGCTATCGCCGTCGTCGAACTCGTCGAACCCGGTGTCGCCCAAGTCGAGTTCGTGCGTCACGTTCGTCATGCCAGCTCCTTCATCGTCGCTTCGACAGCGCCGACGCCGCGCGCCAATTCGTCACGCGTCAGTTCCTCGTCGGTGTTGAACCAGCGCGCCCACTTCAACCGGAAATCCTGCTCGGCACGCCTGCGCGCGACGCTCGTCTCGGCCTCTTCGGCGCGGAACACGAAGCTCGCTCCGTCCGCATCCGTCGACACCGTGACGAACGAATCCTCCACGGGCACAGCGATACCCGACACCATGCCTTGTGCGCGCACGGCTATCCACCGGCGAGACGCGGGTACATCGTCCGCGAACTCGTCGGCGACGAACGGCGCCACCTCACCCCATGCGAGCGCCCGCTCGACGGCGAACGCTGACACCTGACCGCCCCCTTCGGAGTAACCCCACACGTACGCCGAGCCGACACCGCCGTCCGCCGTCGTGAACCACGTCTGCGCCGACTCGACGTCGGGCTTCACCGCGAGCCACTTCACGACGATCTGCGATGGATCGTCGTCGGACGTCTCGTGGTACTGGTGCAACAGGCCGTCCTCATCCTGCGCACGCTTGGCCTCGAGCCAGCCAGCCGCGTCGAACGCGACGATCTCGAACGGCACGAGCGGCTTCGGCGAGAGCCGTGCCACCCACTCGCGAATCGCCGCAACACTGTCGAACACCGACAGCAGCGCTGTCTGCTCGCCCATCGCGACGACGTCAGCCTCCGCGCGCTCGAGTTGCGAGTCGACGTCGTCGCCCGCCCACTCATCGCTACGCGGCTCCGACGCCATGAGCGCATCACGACGCTGCAGCCACGCGAACCATGCGACGAGCGGCTGTGCATCGTCGCCGGTCTCGAACGTCAGGTCGTCGCGGAACCTGACGACCGCCCCTGCGTCATGGCACACGAACGTCGGCTCGCCGGCCGGTCCGCCGTCGACGGATGCGAGGCACAGCTCGTACGTGACGAGTTCGCGCTCCTCGTCGTAGGCATCGAGACGCCACAGCCCCGGCAGCTCCACCGCGTCCGCGTCGTCGTCTTGACTGGTGACGGCGATGAGATCCGACGGCGTCACCCGCGCCCACTGCGGCTGCTCACCCTGCGGCCACCAAGCCTGCTGCGGCCCGGCCTCCTGCACCCGACGCGCCTCACCCCACGTCACACTCACGCCATCCACCCCTCGTCGCTCGATGACCGACTCATTCGGCCCGCTCACAACGTAGCCCCCAGCGGTGACAACCCCCACACCATCGCGATGGAGGGCTCTTGATCGGGGCGCAGCAGACCTCGTCATCAGCGGCCAGCGCCGAACCGCGAGACACGAACACCCCCGCGCCTCGCCGCGCTCCCGCCGGGCCCCGCTAGGTGGGCGCGGTAAGTATGAGTTCGGTTGTAAGATCAGCCCCCACAACCCCGATGAAGAGCTGTGGACCGTTGCAGCGCGACGCTCTTGCCTTGAACTCATGATCCGCCGCGCACTATGAGTTCAGCTTTGAGCCCCTCAGTCAGGCACCTCGACGAACGTCGTCACCGTCGTGACGGCTGGTCGGCGCGGCGTCGAGCTGAATCCGAAACCGGGCTCAGGGGTGACGTCCGCGAGCGCCCCGACGTCCTCGCCCGCCCACGTGCCGCGCACGGCCGTGACGGCGCGCAGATCCTGCGCGAGATAGAACTCGCGACGCCCGTTTCCGGCCGTCCCCGCCGTGCGAACCCCCGGCATGAGCACGCGCGCGAACGGGTCGATCGCGCGCGCCGTGCCCGGGTGAACGAGCGCCCCACGAATCGGCCACAGCGGCCACGCGAGCGCTAGGCGACGACCGAACGTCAGGCTCAGATCCAACTCACCGGCCATTATGTTCCAGGTGAAACCAGCGCCCGTGGCGCCGTCGATCGCGACGTCGACGACCGTCACGTCGTCGAATCGATAGGTCGCACAGACGTATTCGGCCACCTCCCCGTTCGGGGCGAGCAGCTCCCGTCGCCCGTCGGGGTGCGCCACCATGACGTCCGCGAACGATCCCAACGGCGAGCGCGACCACCGTCCGACGACGAAACGTCGACCCGACGTCGTCCCCACGCCGGCGATGTGCCCGTCGAACCTGTCGCGTCTCATGCGTCCACCATCACTCATGCCCCCATCGTCCCTGTTCCGCCGCGCCACGTCACCCACCCCGACGTCGGGCACCCGCGATGTCGACGAAACGCCCAGGCAAGCGTGGGTGATCTCACGATGCTGCTGGTCGCAGCCCCCCAGCGCGCCGGGGGATAATTCGAGGCACCCCCACCGACGAAACCGACGAAAGAGGCTTGATGTCGACGTCCCCCGCACCACGAGGTACCTACCGCGCGGAGGACGGCACGCCCGTCGAGTTCGCCGACGCCCTGAAGGTCTGGACGCGCATCGCCTACGAGCGGCTGCAGCAGGTCGCGACGCACTACAACGGCCTCATCACCTACAAGGAGCTCGCACAGCACGTGCAGCGCGAATCGGGCATCCACACCTCGTCGACGCCGGCGAACATGGTCGGCAAGATCCTCGAACTGTGCGCCGTGCAGGCCGCCACCGCCGGCGACCCGCCCCTGACGTCGCTGTGCCTCAAGACCGACGGCACCGTCGGCACCGCCTACTGGCGCACGCCCATCGCCGAGGGCCTGACGATGCCAGAACTCGTCGGCGAACCCGACGTCGAAGCGGACGCCGCCGAACACCGCCTCATGTGCTACCGCGCCTACGCCACCGACCTGCCCGAGAGCGGCGGCGTCGCACGCATCCCCGAACAGGTCATCGTGCGCCGCGAACGCGCCGACCGCGCCGCCGAACGCACCCGCGCCGCCAAGCGCGAGGACGAACCGCAGCCCGTCTGCCCGTCATGCTTCACCCAGCTGCCCGCCAGCGGCGTGTGCTGGCAGTGCGACTGAACCGCCACCAGGACGTGTGAACGCCCCGTCGACGGATGCTGTCGGCGGGGCGTCGTCCGTCCGCCCGGGGCTGCGCGCGCCTCGGACTCAGACGTGTGTGAGTCAGGCGTGCTCGTTCTGGCGCTTACCGCGGAAGTGCCTGACGACGAAGAAGGCGATGATGCCGACGAGCAGGGCGATGCCGATCCAGTTCGCGTAACGCTCGACCGACTTGTACTGGCTGCCGGCGATGTAGCCGATGAGGACGAACGCCGTCGCCCAGATCGACCCGCCGAGCGCGTTCCAGAACACGAATTTCACGTACGGCAACCCGCTCATGCCCGCGGCACCGGGGATGAGGGCGCGCAGCGCGGCGGTGAAACGCCCGAAGAACACCGATTTGCCGCCGTGACGGCGCAGCGCGTCCTTCGCGTTCTCCATCTTGCGCTTGTCGAGCAGGCGGTCGGGCAGCTTGCTCAGGATCTGCTCACCCCAACGCTTGCCGACCTCGTAGCCGATCGAGTCGCCGATGACGGCCCCCGCGATCGACGCCACGAGCACCGCCCACACGGGTAACTTCCCCTGATTCGCGACGACCCCCGCGAGCACGACGCCGATCTCACCCGGCACGACCACACCGACGAACGCCGACGCCTCGAGCGCAGGAAAGAGGAACGCGCACACGAGGACGAGCCACGGCGGCAGGTTGAGGATGAACTCGAAGATGCTCGACACGAGGGCACAGCGTACGGCTCCACACTGCAAGCCGCCCGCGAGCGCCGCGCTGCCGCATCGGCCACGCATCGTCCGCGCGGCGACGTCGCGCCCGGCGCCCACCCCGCCATCTGCGCCGCAGTTGCACGCGAACACCGTTGCGCGACAGGCTGGAAACAACCAGGTGGCATCAGCCACGACCCCGCGCGAAGGAGCAGGTCATGACAGCGAACACGTACGACGTCAAGGACAAGGTCGTCATCGTGACGGGCGCCGGCACCGGCATCGGCGCCGCCATCACCGATGCGTTTCTCGACAACGGCGCCACCGTCGTCGTCGCCGGGCGCCGCAAGGAGAAGCTCGACGAGGTCATCGCCGGGCGCGACAACGCCCTCGCCGTGCAGACCGACGTGTCGAAGCACGACGACGTCGCCGCCCTCGTCAAGACGGCCGTCGACACGTATGGCCACCTCGACGTCGTCATCAACAACGCCGGCCAGCACGTCGGCGGTGACGTCACCGAGACGAGCGACGAAGACTTCGCCGCCGCCTACGGCACCAACGTCGACGGCTTCTTCTACATGCTCAAGGAAGCGCTGCCCGAACTGGCGAAGACGAACGGTTCGATCACCGTCGTCACGAGCGTCAGCGGCATCGGCGGCGACTGGGGCCAGCCCGTCTACAACTCGACGAAGTACGCGCTCAGCGGCCTCATCCAGAGCGCCGCCCTCGACTGGGGCGCCAAGGGCGTGCGCATCAACGGCATCGCGCCCGCCTTCACCAAGACGCCGATGACGGCGGACATGGCCGATAGCGACGACGACCTGCAGCCCTTCGTCGACCGCCTCGCGCTCGGCCGCGTCGGTGTGCCCGAGGATCTCGCCGGTATCGCGCTGTTCCTGTCGACCAAGGACGCTCAGTACATCACCGGCCAGATCATCCCCGTCGACGGCGGCACGACCGCTTCCAACGGCCAGCCGCGCCGCTGACGCATCGGCGGCTCT
>NZ_DCNR01000090.1:69895-70984 GCF_002322065.1 Dermacoccus sp. UBA1591
GACGACCGCGTGTGGGTACTCGTCGGAGCGCATGCCGCCCCTTCTCGAGGCGAGCCAGCACGAACGTCGCGTGAACCTTGGGTACTGCACACGCCGAACCACCACGCGGCGCCCACGTGTGATGTGCTCATGGTGAACCCACAGGCAGCACGCTGACCCCGGGAGACACCATGGCCCGTACCCGCTCACTCACCCTCGCGTCGTTCGGTGCGCTGACGCTCGCCCTGGCGGCATGCGGCGGCTCCGGCGACACGACCGCCGACTCCACCCCACCCAGCGCGACGAGTACCTCGCCCTCACCGAGTTCCTCGACGTCAGCCTCCTCGACGACCTCGACGCCGGCTGCCGCTACGTCGACATCGTCGTCCGCCACGTCGGCGTCCTCAGCAGCTACCAGCGCGAGCGCGTCGTCAGGCCCCTCGGAACCGTCCGCGACGTCGCCCTCCCCGGCCGGTTCTTCGTCCCGAGAGTCAGACACCTCGCGATCGTCGGCCCCGGCCACCGTCGCGGGTGCCCCCACCGTCAGCACGACCGTCTGGCCCGATGCGTCGTGGAACGTGCCGACCCTCGACGACGACGGCTGCAGCATGGGCTTCGATTCGTCCTCACCCAGCGCCGATGTGAGCCCCTACTCCAAGACCGGCAAGTCCTTCACGTGCGGGGCGATCGCCGCCGGTCTCATCGCGTGCCAGAAGGAGAAGGCGACCGGAAACGTGCTGTGCCTGCAGAGCCTCGAACAGAGGATGGCGGTTCGGTTCCCGTCGAACGTCTCGAAGATCCGGCCGCGTGACCCCGGCGAGCAGCCGACTCCCCTGCAGGTGAAGCTCGCCAACGGGGCGACGTGTTCTGCTGCGTCGCACGACCAGACGACGCACTACCAAGACCGTCGCAGCTGGCTTTACTGCGACAGCGCCGGCGACGCAGTGCTGTTGCTGCCCAAGGATTTCGACCCCACGAAGGGTGCTGGGCAGAAATACTTCGACAAGACCAACGCGACGTGGACGGCGCAGTACAGCGTCAACAACATGGCCCCGAAGACGGTGGCCGTGACGAAGGTCGTCTACGCACCGTGACCGCGGTGCGACGTCA